>JAEUOX010000282.1 GCA_016790475.1 Rhodoferax sp.
ATCGAGGGTTTCTCGACCTTCGCGTGCCGGCCGCTCGTCAACGTGCACGATGTCGTGGTGCGCGCCAGTCACCGCGGCCAACACATCGCCGAGCGCATGCTGGTACTGGTCGAGCAGCTGGCGCGCGAGCGTGGCGCCTGCAAGCTGACGCTGGAGGTCCTGTCCGGCAACCAGCCGGCGCAACGCCTGTACGCGCGGGTCGGGTTTGCCGGCTACCAGCTGGACCCGGCGATGGGGGATGCCCGCTTCCTGCAGAAGTGGCTGACCTGAGCGCTGCCCTGAACTTCGGAGACACCGATGACTGCTGCCCCCCTGCGCCTGATCTCGTCGATGGCCACCCGTGAGGTCCTGGCCGAACTGGTGGATGCATTCACCGCCCGGGAGGGCCACGCGGTGGCGCTCGAGAGTGCCGGCGGCGTCGATGTGGCACGGCGTGTGCGGGACGGGGAGGCGGTCGATCTGGTCGTGCTGGCCGCCAAGGCGATCGACGAGCTGATCGCGGCCGGCCGGCTGCTGCCCGACAGCCGGGTCGACATCCTGCGCTCCGGCATCGCGATCGCTGTGCCGGCGGGCGCACCGCTGCCGGACATCCGGACCGAGGCGGCACTGAAGCAGGCGGTGCTGGCCGCACCGACGCTCAGCTATTCCACCGGCCCCAGCGGTGTGTACCTGATGGGCCTGTTCGATCGCTGGGGCATCCTGGAGGACATCCGGCCGCGCATCGTGCAGGCGCCGCCGGGCGTGCCAGTCGGCAGCCTGGTGGCCCGTGGCGAGGTGGCCCTGGGTTTCCAGCAGCTCAGCGAACTGCTGCATGTGCCCGGCATTGCGCTGGTCGGCCCGATGCCGCCGGAGGTGCAGTCGATCACGACCTTCTCGGGGGCGGTGTCCTGTGAGGCCGTCCACCCGGAACAGGCCCGGGCCCTGCTGGCCTGGATGACGCATGCCGATGCGGCGCCCGCGATCCGGCGCCAGGGGATGGAGCCGGCCTGAGCCGTGGGTGCGATCAGGCCTTTGCGGGCCGGCGTGGCGGGATCGCGGGCAGCGCCTCCAGCGCGGCGTGCAGGGCCCGGTCGTTCATCGCCGCCAGAGCCAGCACGCCGGCCCGTAGCAATTCGCTCTTGCGCGCCTTGCGTCCCGCGGCGGCACTGCGCTGCTTGAGCTGATCCAGCAGCGCATGCTCCGCCTTCGGCATGCGGAAGCTGTCGCGCACGAGCTTGGGCCTGGCGGTCTTGCGCTCCGGCGATCCGACTTGAACATCGACTGGGGCGGCCGCCACGCGCTTGCGGGCCCGGGCAACCGGACGTGGGGGAGCCTCGACGGAGGCGGCAGGTGCCGTTGTGCCGGCAGCACGGCTGCGGCGGACGGTGCTTCGGGGGGTGGTGGCCATCGTGTCTCCTGGATGTGAGGTTTGCAGGTGTAGTCTATGTAACCGGACGTCGCAAGGCCTGCGATGCCCGGATGAAATATTCATGACACTTTGATGTCACAGGTCAAGCCGGTGCGACGGCCCGTGGGTCTGGCCGGCGGGCGGATCCGGCGCGGCAGACGCACTGACGCAGGATTCAGGCGCCCTGCAGGCTCAGCGACCAGGGCGTCTTCTGCCAGGCCAGCACTTCCTCACGCAGCAGGTGCGCCGATTGCGGAAAGGACTGCGCCCAGCCGGGCCGGCAGCTCAGCTGGAAGCGGCGTGCGTCCTGGGCCGCGAGGCGCAGCTGCATGCCGGTAATATCAGGCTCCCTGCGGGCATGGCACAGGATGATCGCCAGCCGCAGCGCCAGCAGCTGCTGCACGAACACGGTGTCCTCGAAGTCCGCCTCCAGCTTGCGCAGCTTGCCACGCTGGCCCAGCACCAGCAGGCCCAAGCGG
>JAEUOX010000023.1 GCA_016790475.1 Rhodoferax sp.
GCTTGCAACCAGGATGTCACGCATGGCTGATGATGTACCTGAACTTGCCGGACTTCTCCGCCGGGATGTCATCGACAAGCTGCACCTCGACGGCCACCTCCGCCCCAAGTCGCCGCTTGAACCCGTCCACGATCGTCGCGACGGAGGACGGTGCGAACCCGGCCCCCGCCACCAGCAGCACCCGCGTCAGCGCGCGGGACTCCTGCACCACCTTGAAGGCTTGGATGCCCGGCAGATCGCGAAGGATGTAGATCAGCGACAGGCCATGCATCACGGTGCCGTCCGCCGCCACGACGAAGTCGGTGCTGCGGCCCTGAATATCCTGCAGCAGCGGCAGACCCCGGCCGCAGGAGCAGACCGTGGAGCCCAGCACGCCGATGTCCCCGGTGCGGTAGCGGATGAACGGGAAATCATGGGTGGACAGGTGCGTGACGACAATCTCGCCGGCCGTACCCGGTGGCTGCACCTGTCCCTGCGCATCCACTGTCTCGACCACGATATCGTCCGCCGTGAGGTGCATGTTGCCGGCCGGGCACTCGTGGGCGATGAAGCCGGCATCGCGCCCGCCGTAGCCGTTGGCCACCGGACAACCGAAGACTTCGCTGATGGTGGCGCGCTGGTCGTCGTAGAGTCGCTCCGACGTGACGAAGGCGACGCGGATGCCCAAGTCGTTCATGGCCACGCCGCGCCGGCGCGCATGCCGGGCGATGTGCGTCAGGGCAGACGGGTAGCCGAACAGCATCCGCGGGCGCACCGCCCGGATGGTCTCAATGAAGCCGTCGACCTTGGCCTCGGACATCTCGAACGCCGGCAGCAGCTGGGTGCGCAGCAGCTTGTCGCGCCAATGCTTGATGTGGTCCTGCTTGCCCAGCTCGATCGGCGAGCCCCAGACCACGATCTCCGGGTCGCCGATGTCCACGCCCCACCAGCGCGTGGCGCGCCACTTGGCCGCCACATCATGGCTGACACGCCGCCGGCCGATGAAGAACACCAGCGGCTCGCCCGACGAACCGCCGGTGTTGAAGCGCGCCAGCCCTTCGGCCTGCGGGTGGCGCAGGGCGTCGGTGTGGGCGCGGATCAGGGGTTTGGTCAGGAAGGGCAGACGGGCCAGATCGGCCAGGCTGGACAACTCGGCGGGCAGGAAGCCGATACGCTCGAACATGTCGCGGTAGTAGGGAACCTGCCGGCCAACCTCGATCAGAAAGGCGCGCAGTCGTTGCAGCTGCAACGCGGCGATGCGCTCGGCGGGCCACCACTGGACTTCTTCCATGTCGCGCCGGATGCGGGGCGAGTCATGGCGCTTCAGGCGCTCATGCAGCGGGAACAGCAGCGAGGAGACCAGGGCGGTGTACAAACCAGTGCGCTTCCAGGGGTTCAGGCAGAAGTCCGCTGCAACGCGCGACGGTACACGCCCTGCAGGACGGGCCGCACGCTCGACCAAGTATACCGGCCGGCCTCCTGCAGACCGGCCTGGGCACGCGCCCGCCAGAGCGCCGGATCGGACAGCAGCGCGATGCACGCCGCCGCCATGGCCTGCGGGTCGGACGGGGGTACGAGGGACGCGGTCGCTCCGTCGCGGGCCAGGTAGGGCACGCCACCGACATTCGTGCTGACGACCGGCACGCCACTGGCCCAGGCCTCCAGCACCGAGTTGGGCATGTTGTCCGCCAGGGACGGGTTCAGCGCGATGTCGGACGCACGGTACTGCGCGGCCATGGCGTCGCGCTCCAGCCGGCCCGCGAACTGCACGCAGGCGGCCAGTTCCTGCTGCTGCACGTAGGCCCGCAGCTCCGCCTCCTGCGGCCCGGTGCCTGCGATTACCAGGCGTGCTGCCGGCACCTGCTTGCGCACGATCTGGAATGCCCGGATCGC
>JAEUOX010000290.1 GCA_016790475.1 Rhodoferax sp.
GCCGAGCGCCTGCACACCTGGAACACGCTGGAGGTGCTGGCCATGGGCAGCGGTGCGCCGGACCGCCCGGTCGGCGCGATCCCGCCCGAGGCGGTGGCCCACTGCCAGATGCGTTTCGTGCCGGGCACGCCCTGGCAGCAGCTCGGGCCGATCCTGCGGGCGCATCTGGACGCGCGCGGCTTCCAGGATGTGGACGTGACGGTCACCGCCGCCACGCCGGCCACGCGGCTGTCACTCAAGAACGCCTGGGTGCCCTGGACGCTGGCCCGCATGGCGGAGGCCACCGGCAAGGCGCCCACGCTGCTGCCCAACCTGGCCGGCTCGCTGCCGAATGACGCGTTCGCCGAGATCCTGGGCCTGCCCACGCTGTGGCTGCCGCATTCCTACCCGGCCTGTTCGCAGCATGCGCCCAACGAGCACCTGCTGGGCTCGGTGGCGCGCGAGGCGCTGCTGATGATGACCCATGTGTTCCATGCGCTGGGGGAGGGGGCGCCGTGGCGTGCCGCCACGCCCGCTGCCCGCTGAGTTCCTGCCCTCCTTCTGTCTCTGAACCTCGTCCGAAAGAACTGACCGCCATGCGTTCCACCCTGCCGCGCCGCCGTGCGCTCCTGTCCCTCGCCGCCCTGTCCACGACGATGCTCGCTCCGCTGGTCAGCCGGGCCCAGCAGGCCTGGCCGTCGCGTGGTCTGCGCGTGATCGTGCCCTTCCCGCCGGGCGGCGCCACCGACACCAGCGCCCGCATCGTGGCCGAGCAGCTCGCGCTGCGCCTGCGCCAGCCGGTTGTCGTCGAGAACAAGCCGGGTGCGGCGACCGTCATCGGCATGGAAGCCGCTGCGAAGGCGGCGCCGGACGGCTACACGCTGCTGGTCACCGGCGGCGGCAGCCTGTCGGTGCTGCCGGCACTGCGCAACAACCTGCCGTACGACGTGGCGCGCGATTTCGTGCCGATCACGCAACTTGTCAGCGCACCGGTCGTGATCATCACGCCGGCCGGCCGGCCGTTCCAGAAGCTGGCGGACGTTATCGCCGCGGCCAAGGCGCGGCCGAACGGGATCCGCTACGCCACCTATGGCGCCGGCAGCGCGCCGCACCTGGCCGGCGAGTTGCTGGCCAGCACCACCGGCACCGACCTGGAGGCCATTCCGTACAAGGGCGCCTCCGAGTCGCTGGTGGCGCTGCTGCGCGGCGAGGTCGACCTCGGCTTCGAGACGCTGTCGGCGGCCAGTGCCCACGTCAAGGCCGGCCGGCTGCGCATCCTGTCGCTCAATGGCGAGCAGCGCAGCAGCTTTGCGCCCGAGGTGCCCGGCATGGGCGAGCAGGGCCTGGCGGCCGCCGCGATGGAGGCTTTCTACTGCATGACCGCCCCCGCCGGCACGCCGGCGGACATCACCGCCCGGCTCGCGCGTGAGGTGCAGGACATCCTGAAGCAGGCCGACGTGCGCGAGAAGCTCGCCAGCCAGTTCCTGGAGCCGGTGGCCCAGGGGCCGGAGGCGATGGCGGCGCTGGTCAAGAGCCAGACCGCCAAGTACAAGGCGGTGGCGCTGAAGGCGAAGATCGAGCTGACGTCCTGAGCGGCCCTTGAGGGCAAGCTCGCGCCAGAGGTTGATTGACGGTATTCACGCGTGACGTTAATATCGAAAAGTGGCGATCCGGTCCTTCAAGTGCGGTGATACCGCACGATTGTTTGCGGGGACGGCGGTCCCGCGCTGGAGGGGCATTGAGCGACCGGCATTGCGCAAGCTGGCCCAACTGGAGTGGTCTGCAACTCTGGAAGATTTGAGGGTGCCGCCTGGCAATCGCCTGGAGGCGCTCAAACGGGACAGGAAGGGGCAGCACAGCATCCGGATCAATGACCAGTGGCGCGTGTGCTTTCGCTGGATGCAGGATGGCGCCCACGATGTTGAAATCGTCGACTACCACTAGATATCGAGGACCCCATGCGCACTGTTGATCCGGTTTCCCCCGGCGAAATGCTGGAAGAAGAGTTTCTCAAGCCGCTGGGTCTTACCAAGTACCGGCTCGCCAAGGATATCGGTGTGCCGCCTCAGCGCATCGGTGACATCGTCGCAGGCAAACGCGCGATCACTGCAGATACGGACCTGCGTCTTTGCCGTTACTTCGGACTGAGTGACGGCTGGTGGCTGCGGGGGCAAGCCCAGTATGACATGGAGGTCACCCGTGCAATGATGGGGGACACGTTGGCAAGTATCCCGCGCTGTGGATTGCTCGCCGCCTGACAGGGTTCGAGCAGGTCAAGCTTCGAATGCGGCCACCGGCGCTACGCTGACAAAGCCGCAAGACACCCCCGCCTGTCCGGATGGCAGGTGGTCGCCCTTGCCGGGCCCGTTGCCCACGCCCACAGCAGGCGTGCCATTCACCGCAGCAATGGCGCGGCCTTCGCAATTCCCTGAATTCGACTCAACTATTCCCCCGCCATTGACAGCAGGTGAAGCCACTCCCAATAATACGATCACCAATGAATCAGTGTTTCTTTAGCTAAACAACTGCCACCCTGGTCCAGGAAGGTCCCGCGCCATGCACCTTGCCACCGCCTCCGCACCCGCCACCACGCCACGGACCGGGGTGCGCGCATGACCGGCTTTACCCCTCCGGCCGGCGTACCGGCCATCGAATTCCAGGGCGTCGAGAAGCGCTTTGCCGCCCGCGGCAGCTCGGCCGAGGTGCTGGCCGCGCGGGATGTGACCTTCTCGATCGCGCCCGGCGAGGTGGTCTCCATCATCGGCCCGTCTGGCTGCGGCAAGAGCACGCTGCTGAACATGGGCTCCGGCCTGGCCAAGCCCAGCGCCGGGCTGGTCAAGGTGGCGGGCGAGCTGGTCACCGGCCCGAACGAGCATGTGTCCTTCATGCTGCAGAAGGACCTGCTGATGCCCTGGCGCACGATCGCGCAGAACATCGAGTTCGGCCTGGAGCTGCGTGGCGTGAAGGCCGCCGCCCGGCGCGAGGTGTCGGCCCGGCTGCTGGAGCAGTGCCACCTGCGCGGCTTCGGCGACCACTACCCGAACCAGCTCTCCGGCGGCATGCGCCAGCGCGCCGCGATGGCCCGCACGCTGGCGGTGGATCCGCTGGTGCTGCTGATGGACGAGCCATTCTCCGCGCTGGACGCGCAGACCAAGATGATCCTGCAGCAGGACCTGGCCAGCACCGTGGCCCGGGAGGGCAAGACGGTGCTGTTCATCACGCACGACCTGGCCGAGGCGGTGGCGCTGTCGGACCGCATCCTGGTGATGAGCGAGCGCCCCGGCACGATCATCGAGCAGATCACCGTCGACATCCCCGGCCGCGACAACCCGATGCAGCGCCGCAAGCACGACCGCGTCGGCCCGCTCGTCGGCCAGCTGATGGACCTGCTCAAGCTCGACGCGAACACCGAAGTGCACTGATTGCTGATTCCCCCTTTCCCTCAACCCCACCCCTTCCCCGGAGCCTCCCGATGAAACACCTGCCTGCCCTGACCCTGACCCGTCGTGCCTGCCTGGCCCTGTGTGCCGCCGCCAGCCTGGCCGCGCCGCATGCCGCCGTGCAGGCCCAGGCGCTGCAGGAGATCACCTACCTGCTGCCGGCACCGGGCACGCTGCCGGCCTTCGGCCCGTGGATGCTGGCGCAGGCCAAGGGGTACTACAAGGCCGAGGGGCTGGATGTGAAGTTCGTCGCCGCCCGCGGCGGTGTGGACGTCGCCAAGCAGGTCGGCGCCGGCAATGCGGTCATCGGCGGTGCCATCGGCGACACGCCGATCATCGCCCGCGCGCAGGGCATTCCGGTCAAGGCGGTCGCGGTGCTGGGCTCCGGCTCGCTGATGCAGCTCGTCACGCACAAGGACGAGCGCATCGAAAGCCCGCGTGAGCTCAAGGGCAAGACGGTCACCGTGCTGGCCTACACCGACACCACCTACTACGCGCTGCTGGGCATGCTGAGCAAGGTCGGCCTGACGAAGAACGACGTCAACATCCAGGCCGCCGGCCCGGCCGGCGTGTGGCAGCAGTTCGCCGCCAAGAAGGCCACCGGCATGGCCGGCACGCCGGACTGGACGGTCAACTCGATGGAAGCCGGTGCGCAGGTCGACATCCTGCCGGCCGACGTCTACTTCAAGAGCATGGCGCAGGCCATCCTGGTGTCCGACGAGACGATCCAGAAGAACCCGCAGCTGGTGCAGAAGCTGGTCCGCGCGACGCTCAAGGGCATGAAGGACATCATGGCCAACCCGAAGGAGGCTGCCGCCGCCTATGCCAACCATGTGACGGTGCACAAGGGCAAGGAAGCCTCGATCGAGCAGATGTTCGGCATGTACAACAAGTATGTGTACCTGAACCAGAAGGTGCCCGGCACGATGGACGAGACCCGCCTGTCGGACCTGCAGAAGTTCTATGTGGCCAACGGCGTGGTGCCCACCGCCGTGCCGCTGAAGGACCTCTACACCAACCAGTTCGTCGGCAAGTAAGCCTCGGGACCGCGCGCCATGTCGGCCAATCCGTCTTCACTGATCACCGCGGCCTGGAGCTTCCTGGTCCTGGTGGTGTTCCTGGTGCTGTGGCAGTTCGGGCCCGGCCTGCTGGGCGTGCCCGAATTCGTGCTGCCGCCGCTGAGCAAGGTGGTGGCCGAGGCCGGCCGGATCTGGGAGACCGAGCGGCTGCTGTGGCATGCCGGCATCACCGCGCTGGAGGTGGTGATCGGCTTCGTGCTGGGCTCGCTGCTCGGCGCGCTGATCGGTTATGCGCTGGGCGTGTCGCCCCGCGTCGAGGCGGTGTTCTCGCCCTACCTGCTGGCGCTGCAGATCGCGCCCAAGGTGGCCTTCGCGCCGCTGTTCGTCATGTGGCTCGGCTACACGATGTACCCGAAGATCCTGGTGGCGATCCTGATCGTGTTCTTCCCGGTGCTGATCAACGTGCTGTCGGCGATGCGCGCGATGGACCACGACATGATCAACCTGGCGCGCTCCTTCTCCGCGACGCGGATGCAGGTCTTCACGATGGTGGAGTACCCGACGACGCTGCCCTCGCTGTTCTCCGGGCTGCGCATCGCCAGCACGCTGGCGGTGATCGGCGTCGTCGTTGGCGAGCTGGTCGGCGGCAACATGGGCCTGGGCTACATGCTGGTCTTCTTCGAAGGCCAGGGCAACACCGCCGCGGTCTTCGTCGTGATCGCCGCGCTGACGGTGATCGGCATCATCGCGTACTACGCGGTGGTGCTGGCCGAGCGCCGCGTGCTGCACTACCTGCCCAGCGCCCAGCGCTCCCAGGGATGAGCACCGTGACGGATACGCCCGAAATCCGCCTGGACGGCCGGCGCGTGCTGGTCACCGGCGCCGCGCGCGGCCTCGGCGAGGCCTTCGCACGGGCCCTGGTGGCCGCCGGCGCGCGCGTCGTCATCAGCGACGTGCTGCACGAGCGGGGCCAGGCGCTCGCCGCCGAGCTCGGCGCGGCCGCCCACTATGTGCCGATGGACCTGTCCGACGGCGCGTCGGTCACCGCCGGTGTGGACGCTGCCGCCGCCGCCTTGGGCGGGTTGGACGGCCTGGTCAACAACGGCGCCATCACCAACTCCGGCGGCCGCACGATGCAGCAGCTTGATGCCGCCACCTGGGACCGGGTGATGGACGTCAACGTGCGCGGCACCTGGCTGGCCACCGTGGCGGCCCAGCCGCACCTGGCCGCCTCCGGAAGCGGGCGCGTCGTGAACCTGGCCTCCGACACCGCGCTGTGGGGCGCCCCGCGCCTGATGGCCTACATCGCCAGCAAGGGCGCCGTGATCGCGATGACCCGCGGCATGGCGCGCGAGCTCGGGCCACAGGGCATCACCGTGAACGCGATCGCCCCGGGCCTGACACTGGTCGAGGCCACCGCCTACGTGCCGGAGGAGCGCCACCAGTACTACCTGCAGGGCCGGGCCATCCCGCGCCCGCAGGTCCCGGAGGATGTGACCGCCGCGACGCTGTTCCTGCTGACGCGGGCCAGCGGCTTCATCACCGGCCAGCTGCTGCCCGTCAACGGCGGCTTTGCGATGCATTGAACAAGGAGTCCCCCATGAACGCCCATGCCCCCGCCGCCAACCAGCCCGTCTTCAACGAACGCGGTCTGCTCGATGCCAACATTCCGCCCGAGGCGGACATCCAGCGTGCCATGTTGCGCCAGCCCGGCCAGAGCTTCGCGCAGTGGATGGAGAGCCGCGTCGCGCGCTTCCAGACCCGTCGCTACGACTGGGACGCGCTGAAGTTCCAGGCCGACTACGACCCGAAATACCGCCGCGCGCAGATGCGCTACATGGGCACCGGCGGCACCGGTGTGGCCAGCGACAGCAACACCGTGCCGGCGGCGCACTTCACGTTCTCGACGATGGTGATCCCGGCCGGCCACATCGGCCCCTCGCACATCCACTACGACGTCGAGGAAGCCTTCTTCGTGATGCGCGGCAAGATGAAGATCGTCTGCGAGAAGGACGGCGAGCGCTGGGAGTCGGTGCTCCACGAGCGTGACCTGATCTCCGTGCCTCCCGGCGTCTACCGCGAGGAGCAGAACATCGGCGACGAGGACGCGCTGATGTGCGTGATGCTGGGGGCACCGAAGCCGATCACGCCGGTCTACCCGCCCGACAGCCCGCTGACGAAGATCAAGCGCACCTGAGGCCCGCCAGCTCCGAGGACATCCGCATGGCCTTCGCTTCCGAACTGGCGCAGTTCCCGCTCGCCACCGTCGACACCGCAGCCGGCCGCGTGGCCTGGCGCGCGGCGGCGGCGCCCGGCTACGACGGCCCGGTCACGCAGGTGCTGCTGCATGGCATCGGCTCGGCCTCGGCCAGCTGGCTGCAGCAGCTGCGGCAGGTGGCGGCCGGCACGGTGCCTGCGAGCCGTGTGCTGGCCTGGGACGCGCCGGGGTACGGCGACAGCACGCCGCTGCCGGCCGCGGTGCCGACGGCGCGCGACTACGCGCAGCGCCTGTGGGCCTGGCTGGATGCGCTCGGCGCCACCCACCCGCTGGTGCTGGTGGGGCACTCGCTGGGTGCGCTGATGGCCGCGGCTGCGGTCGCGCTGCAGCCGCAGCGGGTGCAGCGCCTGGTGCTGCTGGCACCGGCCCAGGGCCATGCCCGGCTCGACGCGGCCGAGCGCCAGAAGAAGCTCGACGACCGGCTCGCCACGCTGGCCCGCCTGGGGCCGGCCGGCATGGCCGAGCGCCGCGCCGCCGCGATGCTGTCGCCGCAGGCCCGCCCGGAGCAGGTGGCCTTCGTCGCGCAGGTGATGGCCGCGATCGACCCCGCCGGCTACACCCAGGCGGCCCACATGCTGTCCCAGGGCGACATCGATGCGGACCTGGCCGGCCTGCGCTGCCCGGTGCACGTCGCCGGCGGCAGTGCCGACACCGTCACGCCGGCCGCCGGCTGCCAGGCGCTGGCCCGGCGCATCGGCGCCGGCTGGACCGACCTGGGGCCGGTCGGCCACAGCTGCCCGCTGGAAGCGGCCGCGGCGGTGAACCGCCTGATCGGCCTCGACGCAGGAGCCACGCCATGACCGATACCGACACCGCCGCGGGCGACCGCTACCTGGTGCCGGCGCTGCAGCGCGGCATGCAGCTGCTCGGCCAGTTCTCGCGCAACGAGCGCGAGCTCACCGGCGCAGAGCTGTCGCGCCGCCTGGGCCTGCCGCGCGCCTCGGTGTTCCGGCTGCTGCAGACGCTGGAGCAGATGGGCTTCGTCGAGCGGGTGGGCGACAGCGCCAGCTACAAGCTCGGCATCGCGGTGCTGCGGCTGGGCTTTGAATATCTCGCCTCGATGGAACTGACCGAGCACGGCCGCCCGGTGCTGGACGACCTGTGCGGCCGCACCGGCCTGACCGCGCACCTGGTGGTGCGCGACGGTCTGGAGGTGGTGTTTGTCGCCAAGGCCACCGGCCGCTCCTTCATGTTCAATTCGATCCAGGTCGGCGCGCGGCTGCCGGTGCATGCGACCGTGCTCGGCCGGGTGCTGCTCGGCGGCAGTTCGCTGGCCGACCTGACGCGCATGTACGGCAACGGCCCGCTGCAGGCCTACACGCCGCAGACGCCGACCACGCTGGCGGCGCTGAAGGACATGGTCGACGCCGACGCGCAGCGCGGCTACGGCGTGAGCCAGGGCGGCTTCGAGTCCGGCATCTCGACGATCGCGGCGCCGGTGTTCGACGAGCACCAGCGCATCACTGCCGCCGTCAGTGTCACGGTGCCCTCGCAGCAGTTCGATCCCCAGGCGCTGGACGAGATCGTGGCCCAGGTCTGCGAGGCCGCGGCGCGACTGTCCCAGCGCATCAGCCACCTGCCGCCGCCGGCGCGGCGGCCCCAACCCCTTCTGGACAAAACCCCGGCATGACACACAGCCCCTCCCGCATCACCGTCGGCGAACTGGTGGTCCGCTTCCTGGAGCAGTGCGGCACCCGCGCAGCCTTCGGCGTGATCTCGATCCACAACATGCCCATGCTGGATGCCTTCCACCGGCGCGGGCAGATCCGCTTCGTGTCGGCGCGCGGCGAGGCCGGCGCCTGCAACATGGC
>JAEUOX010000376.1 GCA_016790475.1 Rhodoferax sp.
GCAGCGCCCGCAGGGCGCGTAGTGAGTTGCGCGATGCGCCCCGGCGGCGAGTACCGCAGGTTGTCGGCGCGTTCAGCGCCCGACCAAGCCGCCTATGAGCCCCCACCGGGCTGCGCCTGCCGCGACGCGCGCCAACGCCAACGCGGTCCCCAAAAGCGAACCCAGGCCAACGACGCGCGCCAACGCCAACGCAGTCCCCAGACACCGATCGCCAACCCTCGCCCCCTCGACTGACATGGACAAGGAAGCCCGACTAGCCGGCACCACCGCGGCCGAACACCCGGAGGCGCTCCGGCTGTGGCTGCGCATGCTCACCTGCACCCAACTCGTGGAGAAGCAGATCCGCGCCGGCCTGCGGGACCAGTTCGGCACGACGCTGCCGCGCTTCGACCTGATGGCCCAGCTCGAGCGCGCGCCGGACGGCATGAAGATGAACGAGCTGTCGCGCCGCATGATGGTGACCGGCGGCAACATCACCGGCATCACCGACCAGCTGGTGGGCGAGGCGCTGGTGGAGCGGGTGCCGGTCGCCGGCGACCGGCGCGCCTACCGGGTGCGCCTCACCGCCAAGGGCCGCACGCTGTTCGCCGAGATGGCCCATGCCCATGAGGAATGGGTGGTGCAGGCCTTCGCCGGCCTGCAGGACCGCGAGGTCGCCACGCTCCACCGCCTGCTGGGCAAGGTCAAGCAGCATACCCAGACACCGATTTCCGAGGACACCCCGTCATGAAACACTACATTGGCCCTGCGAACCCGATGCACGCGCGGTTCGAGGCGACCGCCGCCTACCAGGCACGCCATTTTTCCTGGAGCTGCGAAGGCGGCGTGGGCACCATCACGCTGAGCCGGCCGGAGCGCAAGAACCCGCTGACCTTCGAGTCCTATGCCGAATTGGGGCAGCTTTTCGAGGCGCTGGGTCGCAGCGTCGACGTGAAGGCGGTCGTCGTCACCGGGGCGGGGGGCAACTTCTGTTCCGGCGGCGATGTGCACGAGATCATCGGCCCGCTGACGCGCATGACGATGCCCGAGCTGCTGGAGTTCACCCGGATGACCGGCAACCTGGTGCGCACGATGCGCAACTGCCCGCAGCCGGTGATCGGGGCCATTGACGGCATCTGCGCTGGGGCCGGCGCGATGATGGCGCTGGCCTGCGACATGCGCCTGGGCACCGCGGCCACCCGCACCGCGTTCCTGTTCACGCGGGTCGGGCTCGCGGGTGCGGACATGGGGGCCTGTGCGCTGCTTCCGCGCGTGATCGGCCAGGGGCGCGCCAGCGAGCTGCTGTTCACCGGCCGGGCCATGACAGCGCAGGAAGGGCTGGCCTGGGGATTCTTCAATGCGCTGCATGACAGTGCGGACCTGCTGCCCCGGGCCCAGGCGCTGGCCGCCGAGCTGGCCGCCGGGCCAACCTTCGCGCACGGCATGACCAAGACCATGCTGCAGCAGGAGTGGGCGATGACGATCGAGCAGGCGGTCGAGGCGGAGGCCCAGGCCCAGGCGATCTGCATGCAGACGCAGGACTTCCGGCGCGCCTATGAGGCGTTCGCGGCGCGGCAGAAGCCGCAGTTCGGCGGGGACTGAGCGATGCAGGCCCCGACCGACCATCTGGCGCTGCCGTTCTTCGACGCAGCGCACCGCGAACTGGGGGCCAGCCTGGCCGCCTGGGCGCCGCAGCAGCAGGTGGATGAAACCGACGACCGGCAGGCCTGCCGGGAATGGGTGCGCCGCCTCGGTGACGCCGGCTGGCTGCGCTACTGCGTGCCGGCCGCGCATGGCGGCGCGCTGGAGCGGCTGGACTCCCGCGCGCTGGTGATCCTGCGCGAGACGCTGGCCTTCCATTCGCCGCTGGCCGATTTCGCGTTCGCGATGCAGGGGCTGGGCAGCGGCGCGATCACGCTGGCCGGCACGCCGCAGCAGCAGGAGCGCTACCTGCCGGCCGTGGCGCAGGGGCGCCGCATCGCGGCCTTTGCGCTGAGCGAGCCGGACGCCGGATCGGACGTGGCCGCAATGGCAACGACCGCGCGCTTCGAGGACACGACCGGCCAGGTCGTGCTCGACGGCACGAAGACCTGGATCAGCAACGGCGGCATCGCCGACTACTACTGCGTCTTTGCCAAGACCGATCCGGGCGCCGGCACGCGCGGCATCACCGCGTTCATCGTGGATGCCGGCAGCCCGGGCCTGGATGACTCCGAGCACATTGCGGTCATGGCGCCGCATCCGCTGGCCACGCTGCGCTTCCAGGGCTGCCGCATCCCGGCGGCGACGCAGCTCGGCGCACTGCATGGCGGCTTCAAGCTGGCGATGCAGACGCTGGACATCTTCCGCGCGTCGGTGGCCGGCGCCGCGCTGGGCATGGCGCGCCGGGCGCTGCAGGAAGCGGTGGCCCATGCGCGGCAGCGGCCGATGTTCGGCCAGCGCCTGGCCGACTTCCAGCTGACGCAGGCGCGTCTCGGCGAAATGTCCGCGCTGGTGGACGCCGGCGCACTGCTGACCTACCGGGCGGCCTGGCTGCGGGACTGCGTCGGCACCGCCACGCCGGTGCAGGCGCAGGCCTATTCCGCGCAGGCGGCCATGGCCAAGATGGCGGCCACCGAGAACGCGCAGCGGGTGATCGACATGGCGCTGCAGATGCACGGCGGGCTGGGCGTCAAGCTGGGCACGAAGGTCGAGAGCCTGTACCGCGACATCCGCGCCCTGCGCATCTACGAGGGGGCCACCGAGGTGCAGCAGCTCATCATTGGCAAATCCGTTCTGAAAGGCTAGGCGATGGAAACCTCCGCGCAAACTGACCGCTTCGTCCATGAGCGGCTGCCCGCGCCCGACGCGCTGCCCGCGCTGCGCTACGACTTGCTGCCCGAACTGCAACTGCCCGAACAGCTCAATCTGGTGCACGAACTGCTGGACCGGGCCGCCGACAAGGGTGTCGCGCAGCGGCCTATGCTGCGCTCGCCCGGCGTCGTGCTGACCTACGCGCAGGCGGCCGAGCGGGTGCGGGCCATCCACCAGGTACTGGTCCAGGATCTGGGTCTGACACCGGGCAACCGGGTGCTGCTGCGCGGCGGCAATTCGATCGGCATGGCGCTGGCCTGGCTGGCGGTGGTCCGGGCCGGGCTGGTGGCGGTGGCGACGATGCCTCTGCTGCGCGCCAAGGAGCTGGGCGACATCATCGACAAGGCCCAGCCGGACGTGGCCCTGTGCGACGCGCGCCTGCAGGAAGAGCTCCTGCTGGCCCAGGCGGCCCACCCGGTGCTGCAGCGCATCCTGGCGTTCAACAGCACCGATGCACAGGCCACGAACTCGCTGGAGGCGATGGCGGCGCGCAAGAGCGGCCCGTGCCCGGCCTGCCCGACCGCTGGCTCCGACATTGCGCTGCTGGCGTTCACGTCCGGTACCACCGGCAAGCCCAAGGCCGTCGTGCATACGCACCGCGACGTGCTGGCCGCCTGCGAAACCTGGCCGCGCCATGTGCTGCGCGCGCGCGCGGATGACATCGTGATGGGTTCGCCGCCGCTGGCCTTCACGTTCGGCCTGGGTGGCCTGCTGATCTTCCCGATGTGGGCCGGCGCGTCGGTGTTCTTCCCGGACATCGCCTACACGCCGCAGGCGATGGCACAGCTGATGTACGAATCCGGCGCCACCATCTGCTACACCGCACCCACCTTCTACCGCCAGATGGCGCCGCATGTGAAGGCGCTGCATGCCGAGCGCGGCGGGCCGCCGCCGCTGCGCATCTGTGTCAGCGCCGGCGAGGCCCTGCCCGACGCGACGCGCCAGCTCTGGAAGGAGGCCAGCGGCATCGAGATGCTCGACGGCATCGGTGCCACCGAGATGTTCCACATCTTCGTGTCGGCCGCACCGCAGGATGTGCGGCGTGGCGCGATCGGCAAGGTGGTGCCTGGCTATGTGGCGAAGGTCGTCGACGACGCCGGGCAGGAGGTCCCGGTGGGCACGGTCGGCAAGCTCGCGGTGCAGGGGCCGACCGGCTGCCGCTACATGGACGACGCCCGACAGGCCAGCTACGTGCGGGCCGGCTGGAACCTGCCGGGGGACGCCTTCGTGCAGGATGCGGACGGCTACTTCTTCTACCAGGCCCGGACGGACGACATGATCATCACGTCCGGCTACAACGTCGGCGCGCCCGAGGTCGAGGATGCGTTGCTGCGCCACCCGGCCGTGGCGGAATGCGGTGTGATCGGCAAGCCGGACGAGGAACGCGGCATGATCGTCAAGGCCTTCTGCGTGCTGCGCAGCGGCCAGGTCGGCGATGCGGTGCTGGTGCGCCAGCTACAGGACCACGTCAAGGCCAGCATCGCCCCCTACAAGTACCCCCGCGAGATCGAGTTCGTGGCGACCCTTCCCCGCACCGAAACCGGCAAACTGCAACGCTACAGGCTCAAGCAAGCATGAAATTTCTCCAACCCCCCGGATGGCTGCCCGCCAAGGGATACGCCAATGGTGTCGCGGCGCGCGGCACGCAGATCTTCGTCGGTGGCCAGATCGGCTGGAACGGCCAGCAGCAGTTCGAGACCGACGACTTCATCGCGCAGACGGCGCAGACGCTGCGCAACATCGTCGCGGTGCTGCAGGAGGCCGGAGCCGGTCCCCAGCACATCGTGCGCATGACCTGGTACATCCTGGACCGCGTCGAGTACAACGCCCGGCTCAAGGAGCTCGGCGAGGTTTACCGGGAGATCATCGGCCGCCATTTCCCGGCCATGACCTGCATCCAGGTCGCCGCGCTGGTCGAAGCGCGGGCCAAGGTCGAGATCGAGGTCACCGCGGTGCTGCCGGACTGAGACTGCCGGCCATCCCGATGCGCAACTGCGCCTGCGTCACGCCGACCGGCGGGTCGCAGGCGGCACACATCGGCAGCGGCGTGCTGCACCGACAGCACACGTGCCGGCGTCCAGGCGATGCTCGGGACGGCTACACGCGGGTGGCGATCCGGTACCAGGACGACGCGTTCGGTCGGGACATCCTCCCTGGCACCCAAGCCGCCCTCGAGGAGGTGGACCTGGTGCCGGTGGAGACGACCCGCTGGAAGCGCGGCGCCACCGCGTTCTCGTCGCAGATGCGCCAGCGCCAGGCCGCCGACCCGCCTCGATCGTGCTGGCCACTGTCGTGCGCGAGACGAACGGCGCGATGGCCCGGGGCAGCAAGATCGGCTGCACCAGAGACTTCTTCGGCTGCCTGGGCTTGCGCATCGCCGCGCTGCCCACGCTGAGCGGCGACACGATCGAGGGCATGGTCGTAAAGACCCTGCAGTAGACCGGCCCGATCCTTAAGACCGACCACGTCGTCAGGGCCCTGAAGGCCACCGCGTTCCCGCGCACCTTCCTGCGCACGCTGGCCATCTCCTTCGGTCCGACGAAGCATCTGGGCAACAGCCAGGCCCGGAACGGGCGCTGGGTCAATGGCACCGAGTTCGTGACATAGGCAGGACACAGGGGATCCCACGGCAGGCCCGATCCGACAACGGTTCGACTTCACTGGCCGGCGACCTGGTCGCCTGGAGCACGGCCTCCGACGCCGCCTAGGTCTCGTCCGGCATCGGACGCTCGCAGTTCCAGCATTGCTCGAAGCCGCCTTCGACGAGTTCGCCGCAGGCGCAGGTCCAGCGATGCTGGGGCCGGTTCTGCAGCGCATGCAGCAGCGCCCGTGCGCGGCCCTCCTGCTCGGCGTGGGTGCACCACACTTCCGGCAGGCACTGGTCGGGTGGCAGCTCGCCGGCGACACCGCCCAGGTACTGGCGCTGCACGCTGGTCGCGATGCCCTGCGCTCGCAGCGCATCGGCCCACAGTGTGGCGATGGCGATATTCGGTGCGTGCGTCAGGCGAGGCATGGGCTGCCAGCATACGCTTCCTGGTCACGGCATGCGCGGCGCCTTCGCGCACAATGGGCGGATGGTCCTGCCTTGCCGTACCCTGTGGCGATCGGCGGCGCTCGTGCGCATCGGCCTGCTGGCCGCAGTGCTGTCTGCGCTGGCCGGCTGTGCCGACACCCGCTACTACTGGCAGTCGGTGCGCGGGCATCTGGCGCTGATGCAGGCGGCGCGTCCGGTCGACGACTGGCTGCGGGATCCGCAGACCCCGGAGGACCTGCGCACGCGGCTGGCGCTGAGCCAGCAGATCCGGCGTTTCGCCGTCGAGGAACTGGCGCTGCCGGACAACGCCAGCTACCGCCGTTATGCCGATCTGCGGCGCAGCGCGGTGGTCTGGAATGTTGTGGCAGCCCCGCCCTACGCGCTGACGCTGCAGACCTGGTGCTTCCCGGTGCTGGGCTGCGTCGGCTACCGTGGCTATTTCGACGAGGCGCAGGCGCGGGCGCAGGCGGACCTGCTGCAGTCCCAGGGGCTGGAGGTTGCCGTCTATGGCGTGCCGGCCTACTCCACGCTGGGCTGGATGAACTGGGCCGGCGGCGACCCGCTGCTCAACACCTTCATCCGTTACCCCGAGGTCGAGCTCGCGCGGCTGATCTTCCATGAGCTCGCGCACCAGGTGCTCTACGTGGCGGACGACACCGAGTTCAACGAGTCCTTCGCCACTGCCGTCGAGCAGCTTGGCAGCGTCCGCTGGCTGGCGCTGCGCGGTGGCGCGCCGGTGCGGCGCGATGCGGAGGAGGCCGACACCCGCAGGCGGCAGTTCCGGCAGCTCGCACTGGCCACCCGTGCGCGCCTGCAGGCGATCTACGAGGCCGGTGCCCGGGCGCCCGGCGACCCGGTGCTGCAGGCGCGCATGGCAGCGGACAAGGGCGCCGCCCTGGCGGATTTCCGGGCGGACTACCGGCGGCTCCGGGAATCCTGGGGCGGCTTCGCCGGCTACGACAGCTGGGTCGCGCAGGCCAACAATGCCAGCTTCGCGGTGCAGGCGGCCTACGACGGCCTGGTGCCGGGCTTCGAGGCGCTGTTCCTGCGCGAGGGGCAGGACTGGCGTGCGTTCTATGATGCGGTCCGTCGGCTGGCCGAACGGCCCGCCGAAGAGCGCCGGCGCGCTCTCTCAACCACAGGCAACTCGACAGGGACACAACACGGTGGCTGATCTGCACATTCTGCGTCCGCACACGCTCGGCATGGCCCGGGCGCGCAAGATGGCCTTTCTCTGGGCCGAACAGGCCGAGAAGGATTTCGACATGCAATGCACCTACGAGGAGGG
>JAEUOX010000395.1 GCA_016790475.1 Rhodoferax sp.
TGCTCCGGCGGCCGCGCCATCAGGAACAGCACGGACCCGGTGCCTGCGATCAGCGCCAGCACCGTGAAGCCCAGCCGGTAGTTGCCGGTCAGGTCGGCCAGCGTGCCGGCCACCAGCGGCCCGGCGATCTGGCCCAGCGCGACGATCACCGCCGACAGGCCCATGATCATGCCGATCGCATTGCGGCCGAAGTAATCGGCCCGCAGCGCCTGCATGAAGGGGCCGCGCACGCCCCAGGCCACACCGTGCAGCACGACAAAGCCGGCCACCGCGAGCGGGTGGGTCGCGTAGGTCAGCAGCAGCATGCCCAGCATGTGGCCGAACATGCACAGCGCCGCCACGTTGCGCTTGCGGAAGCGGTCCCCCAGCAGCGCGCTGAGGACGATGCCGACGATCTGCGCCGTCGTCAGCGCCATCACGACCAGCGCGGCCTGCGGCACGCTGTAGCCCAGGCCCTCCTTCATGTGCGTGATGCCGTGCACGTTGACCGAGGTAACCACCAGCAGCGCGAAGGCATGGCCCAGCCCGAGCAGCCAGAAGGCGCGGGTCCGCAGCGCCTGGCGCGCGGTGAACTCCGGCTCCGGGTCCGGCGCTGCGGCTGGCGGCAGCGCGGCACCGGCCGCGCCGGGCACGGCCGCCGGCAGGGGCGCATCGGGCAGGCCGTCCAACGTCTCGCCATGGTCCTCCGGCCGGCTGCGGATGATGGTCGCCAGCGGCAGCCCGATCAGCAGCGCCAGCACGCCGGAGCCCAGCGCCGTGGCGCGCCAGCCGAACGCATGCATCGACCAGGCCACCAGCGGCACCGCCAGCCCGCCCATCGCCATGCCCAGGCTCATGATCGAGATGGCCCGCGCGCGGTGGCGCCGGAACCACTGCACCAGCGCCACCGTGAGCGGGAAGTAGCCGCTCAGGCTGGCTCCCACGGCCAGCAGCACGGCGCACACATAGAAGGCACCCAGTGTCTCGATCTGGCTCAGCGCTACAAAGCCGCAGGCAAAGATCAGGATGCCGATGACGATCAGCCGGCGCGTGCCGACGCGGTCCAGCAGCCAGCCCAGGGCCGGGCCCATGATGGCGGACTCGACCGACTGCAGCGCCGCGGCGCCGGACAGCGCCGTCTTGCTCCAGCCGCGCTCGTCGGACAGCACGGCGACATAGGCGCCGAAGGCCTGGTTCAGCAGGCCCGACAGCATGAACTGGATGCCGCACGCGGCACCCGCCATGCGCCAGCCGTAGAAAATCTTCACCGGGCGGAGGGCCTGCCGGTCAGCGGGTAGGCGGGGTCGTTGTAACCGGGCGTCGACGGGTGGCCGGGTGCGACAAAGCCGTCCACCAGCGCTTCATCCTCCGGCGTGACGGTATAGTCCAGCGCCGGGGCGTAGTCCTGCCACTGGGCGAGCGTGCGGGGGCCGGCGATCACCGAGCTGACGATGCCGTTGGCCAGCACCCAGGCGGTGGCGAACTGCGCCAGCGTGATGCCGCGGGATTGCGCATGCGCGGCGAGCTTCTGCGCGATGTCCAGCGACTCCTGGCGGAACTCGGTCTGCAGCATGCGCCGGTCGGCGCGGCCGGCGCGGGTGCCGGCTGCCGGGGCCGCACCCGGCAGGTACTTGCCGGTCAGCACGCCGCGGGCGATCGGGCTGTAGGGCGCCACGCCGATGCCGTGGAACCGGCAGGCCGGCAGGATCTCGACCTCCGGCTGGCGGTTCAGCAGGTTGTAGTAGGGCTGGCACACGACCGGGCCGGGCATGCCGAGGCGGGCGGCCTGGTGCACCATCTCCGCGATGCGCCAGCCGCGGAAGTTCGACAGCCCCCAGTAGCGGATCTTGCCGGCGCGCACCAGATCGGCCAGCGCGTGCAGCACTTCCGGAGCATCGAGGCCGTCGATGTCCAGGTGCAGGTACAGGATGTCGATGTGGCTCGTCTGCAGCCGCTGCAGGCTGGCGTCGACCTCGCGCAGCATCCAGCTGCGCGAATAGTGCCCCTCGTTGACACGCTCGGACATCCGGTTGCCCAGCTTGGTGGCCAGCACCCAGTCGTGCCGGTGGGGCTGGATGAGCTTGCCGACCATCTCCTCCGAGGCGCCCTTGGTGTAGACGTCGGCGGTGTCGATGAAGTTCACGCCCTGCGCGTGGGCATGCGCGACGATGTCGGCGGCCTCGGCCAGCGGCGTCTGGTCGCCGAACATCATGGTGCCCAGACACAGCGTGGAGACCTTGAGATTGCTCCTGCCCAGGTGGCGGTATTGCATGGTTGGGGCGGGTCGGGGCCGGACGGCCTCTTGGAACCTTTGCCGCAGCCCCCACCTCCTAGAATGGAAACGGTCATCCTACCCGGTTTTGCAAAGCCTCCCCCATGGTTCCTCACCTTGTCACTGCGCTGAACGGCCCGATCAACGAGCTTGAACAGCGTGTCCTCGACTCCATGCCCGCCATCGAGCGCTGGTTCCGCCTGGAGTGGATGGAGCACACCCCGCCGTTCTATTCGTCGGTCGACGTGCGCAATGCCGGCTTCAAGCTGGCGCCGGTCGACACCCATCTCTATCCGGGCGGCTGGCACAACCTGACCGCTGCGATGCTGCCGCTGGCCGTGCAGGCCGCGATGGCCGCCATCGAGAAGATCTGCCCCGAGGCGCGCAACCTGCTGATCATCCCGGAGAACCACGCCACCAACAGCTTCTACCTGTCCAATGTCGCGCAGCTGCGGCGGATCTTCCACATGGCCGGCCTGAACGTGCGCATCGGCTCGATCGATCCGGACATCAAGAAGGTCACCACGATCGAGCTGCCCAACGGCGAGTCGGTCAAGCTCGAGCCGGTGATCCGCAGCAAGCGCCGCCTCGGCGTCAAGGACTTCGACCCCTGCACGATCCTGCTGAACAACGATCTGGGCAGCGGCGTGCCGGGCATCCTGGAGGAACTGCATGAGCAGTACCTGCTGCCGCCGCTGCATGCGGCCTGGTCCACCCGGCGCCGCAGCCGGCACTTCCAGAGCTACGAGGAGGTCTCCAAGCGCTTCGGCAAGCTGATCGGCATCGACCCCTGGCTGATCCACCCGATATTCAGCAAGTGTGGCGAGGTCGACCTCTCCCGTGCGGCCGGCCGGGAACTGCTGGCCACCCATGTCGACACCGTGCTGACCAAGGTCCGGCGCAAGTACAAGGAATACGGCATCGG
>JAEUOX010000411.1 GCA_016790475.1 Rhodoferax sp.
CGTCACGCACAGGCGGATATCGTGCACCGGCATGCCGGGCGCCACCGGTCCGCGTTCGAACCCCTGGGAGGGGTAGTCCCGCTCGTCGCGCAGCACCGCCTCGATGTCCCACAGGCCGTCCGAGCGGCGGAAGCCCTCGAATCGGATCTGGCGAAGGTGGGTGCGGGTACGGGTCGGAGAGGCGGTCTGCATGGCCGGATTGTGTTCCAGCCGCCGACCGGGCAAGCTGTCAGGCCGCGGCCCCGGGATACGGGCTGTCATCTGCCGCCTCCAGCGTCGCCTGCAGCAGCTGCTCCACCAGTTGCTGGCGCAGCGGCTGCGCGTGCGGCGCATGCCACAGGTTGTGCAGTTCCAGCGGGTCCGCGCGCAGATCGATCAGCTCGCCGAAGGCTTGCCCGTGCCACACGGTGCAGCGGTGCGTCGCGGTGCGCAGCGTGCGCATGCGCACGCGCCGGTCGAAGCCGAAATCGCGGCGCTGG
Source organism: Rhodoferax sp. (assembly GCA_016790475.1). Classification (GTDB taxonomy): domain Bacteria; phylum Pseudomonadota; class Gammaproteobacteria; order Burkholderiales; family Burkholderiaceae_C; genus CAISIP01. Next base: position 480 of record JAEUOX010000411.1, read on the forward strand.
CTTTCTTCCTCGATCAGCAGCGCGTCGCGCACCGCGGCCGCACCGCCCTCGATCAGCGGCAGCAGCGAGCGGCCCTGCATGCCGTTGGTCGGCGCCAGTCCGGCACGTTCCAGCACGGTGGCCGGAATGTCGATCGTCTGCGCCAGCGCGCCGCACACCGCCGGCGCCACCGGGCGCGCCGGATCCCGCCAGACGAAGGGCACGCGCGTCAGCGCGCCATAGTGCAGCCCCCCCTTGAACAACAGCCCGCGCTCGCCCATCAGGTCCCCGTGATCTGCCGTGAACATCACCACCGTGTCACCCGCCAGCCCCAGGCGCTGCAGCGTGGCCAGCACGCGGCCGATCGCGTCGTCGATGCAGGCCAGGTTGCCATGGTTTAGTGCGATCGCCTCGCGCGCCTCCTGTTCGCTGCAGGCGAAACTGCCGTAGCCGGGCCGGAAACCAGGTTGCGCCGCGCGCTGCGCCCGCAGCCACTGCAGCGGCGGCGGCGGGTCGGTCGGCGTGGAATGGAAACTGGCCGGCAGCGCCACGTCGTCCGGGCGCACGGTGTCCCAGTAGCGGCCCGGCGGCGTGAACGGATGGTGCGGATCCGGGAACGAACACTGCAGGAAGAACGGCGCATCGCCCTGTGCCAGCCGCTCGAGCCGTGCGCAGGTCTCGCTGGCGATCCAGTGCGTCGGGTGCAGCTCCTCCGGCAGCCGCGTGCGCCAGGCCTGCCCCAGCGCGGCCAGCGCCAGGCCGGGCGTCGGGATCGCGTGTGCCGGGCCGATCAGGCGGTCCGCGTCGGGCGTCTGGAGGCGCAGCCAGCGCCGCCAGTGACCATGCTGGTCGTCGCCGTGGCCGATCGTCAGCGCCACATCCTCGAAACCATAGTACGGCAGCGTCAGCTCGTGCGCCGGATCCTCCTCCCAGCGCTTCCAGACCTCCTGGCCGTAGC
>JAEUOX010000414.1 GCA_016790475.1 Rhodoferax sp.
TGGGCGCCGGCAGCACGTCGCCCAACGACCGCGGCGTCGACCTCAGCGGCGCGACGCTGAACGCCAATGGTGGCCACATCGTGATCCGCGGCCGCGGCTTTGCCGGCACCGGCAGCGACAACTACGGCGTCTACATCCACAACGACTCGACGGTGCAGACCAGCGGCGCCGGAACGATCACGATCGTCGGCGAGGGTGGCACCGGCACGAACTCCAACCAGGGCGTGCGCATCGATGGCAACAGCGCGAACGGCACGACGATCTCCACCGTCGATGGTGCACTGAGCATCACTGGAACAGGGGGTACCGGCGTGGGTGGCGGATCGGGTGGCTTCCTGCGGGGCATCCGCTTCATTGCCGGCCGGGTGAGCTCGGTGAACGGTGCCATCTCGCTGACCGGCACCAGCGGCAACGACGCTGGCAACGACAACGATGGCGTGCACATGGCGGCACAGGCGACCGTGCTGTCCACCGGGACGGGCGACATCTCCATCACCGGCACCGTCGGCGGTCCGGCCTCCCTGGTCGACAACGATGGGGTCACGATGATCGGCACTGTCCGCAGCACTGGGACCGGCGCGATCCACATCACCGGCACCAGCAAAGGAAGTGCCAGCGGGCAACTCAACACCGGCGTCTATATCAGCGGCACGGTGGAGTCGACTGCAGCCGGTGGCAGTGGCGGCATCGAGATCACCGGGACAGCCGGGCCGGGCACAGGCAACGACAAGGGCGTGTTCATCGATGGCTCCGGCGGCTTCGGCATCGTGCGGGCGCAGAACAGCGGGATCACGATCCTGGCGACCGGCGGGTCGGCGGCGACCGACCATGGCCTGCTCGTGAGCGGTGCCAGCGCCACGCTGGCGACGGTGACCGGGGGCGACATCGCGGTGACGGTAGCGGGGCCCGCCGCCGGTAGCCGCATCTTGCTGGGGCAGCCCGTCACGACAGCCGGCGCGCTATCGCTGGCCACCACCGGCCCCATCGACCTGCCGGGGTCGATCAGCACGGGAGGTGTGCTCGCACTGTCCAGCGGCACAGGTCAGGACATCACGCTGGGCGGCAGCCTGCAGGCCACGCGCAGCGGCCTGGCGGACAACGTGGCGGCGATCGACATCGCCTCCGGTCGCGACATCCTGCTGGCCTCCACCACCAGCCTGACGACACCCGCCTCCGGCGCGATCCGCCTCACGGCGGCCGGCGCGATCAACCTGAAGGTCAACGACGGCGGCAACAACGGCGCGAGCAACAGCCTGGCAGCTGCAGGCAACCTGGACCTGAGCGCCGGCACGGCGATCAGCCGTACCGATGGCAATGCGGTGCTGCTGTCGGGCAAGGCCGTGAGCCTGTCCGCCGGCAGCAGCATCGGCAGCCTGGGCGGGGCCATCACCGCCAGCACCGGCGATCTGGTCCTCAGCGCCGC
>JAEUOX010000426.1 GCA_016790475.1 Rhodoferax sp.
TGGGCCGTGCCGAACAGCACGTCCCAGAGGAACAGCAGGTTGCCGTAGTTGCCGGTGTAGTGACCGATGCCGTCGTCCTGCACCAGCGCATGGTGCGCGAAGTGGGTCGCCGGCGTGGAGATCGTCCGCTCCACCAGCCAGGCCAGCGGGTGCAGCGCCGGCCAGCGGTACAGCCAGCGGTCCCAGCGAACGGACGAATGGGCGCCGATGATCACCGTCAGTTTGACCAGCGTGTAGCCGACATACACCCAGCCGAAGCCCAGGTAGACCAGCACCCCGGACAGCCATAGCCCCGGCATCAGCGCATAGTAGAACGCGTTGTTGCGGTAGACCACCCGCACGCTCATGTAGGCGGCGGAATGGTGGGCGCGGTGCAGCGGCCACATCGCGGAGGTGTGGCTGAGCCGGTGCCAGAAGTATTGCGTCAGGTCGTCGGTCAGTAGCAGCACGATCAGCATCTGCCACCAGGGCCAGTGCGCCAGTGCGTCCTGCTGGCCGGGCAGCCAGCGGCTGCACAGGGCCGTGGAGGCGCTGAGCACGCCCAGCGAGATCAGCGGGAACATCGTCGTCACCGCGATGTCCAGCCGGTTGTCCTCGCGGGTCGCCTCCGGCGCGAAGAAGCGCTTCTGCACCAGCTCGGCGATCGCGAAGGCCAGCAGTACCGTCACGGCGCCGAGGATCTGTACGGTCTGAGTCTGCATCGGTTCAGTCCAGTCGTTCGATGCCGGGCATGCCCCAGCGTCCGTCGAGGGCCTGCGGCAGCGGGCCGTACAGCCGCGCGTTCAGCAGGAAGGGCTCCCCAAGCTGCACCGGGAGCCAGTTGGCCCGCTGTGCCGGCGCGGGCGGTTCGGCCTGGATCCACAGGTCCAGCGAGCCGTCGGCATTGAACTGCAGCGGCTCCTGGCTGCCGAGCTTGTGGCGCCCGGAGGGGTGCGGGATCAGGAAGTCGTCGCTGCCATAGGCGGTGACGGACCAGAAGGCACGCACCGGCGGCAGGTCCTTCGCGGCGAAGTGCAGCCGGTAGCGGTGGCGCCCGTTCAGTGCGCCGCCCCCCGAGTCCACCGCGGCGGCCGGGTAGCTCGCGTCGGCCGGCAGGTTGGCTCCCAGGCCGATCATCGCGACCACCGCCCGCAGGTTGTACTGGGTGCCGAACGCACCGATCTCCGCCGGCGGCGTGATCCATCCGCGCACGGTCGGCCGCCGGCCGAGCTCGCGGGCCACGCGGTGGTCGGCAATCCAGCGTCCGAGGGCCACCGCCTGCCGGTCCAGCCAGCCCCAGTCCGGCGGACGCCCGGGCGCGATGCCCAACTGCGCGAGCGTGTCCAGCATCGGGCCATCCTCGGGATGGGGCGGGTTGTCGGGCAGCAGCCGGGCGAAATGCGTGAAGAGTGTCTGCACGTCCATCGTCTGCATCTGGTGCACCGGGGCTTCGGCGGGCGGCGTGCCGGCCCGGGCCCAGGGTGCTGCCACCGGTGTGCGGCCGGCCTGCCAGTCGGCCAGCGTGCGCAGCTGCAGGCCGTCCTGCAGCCGGTGAACGAGCGGGTAGTCCTGCGCACCGTTGGTCTGCGTGCGGCCGATCAGCCAGACGCGCCGCGTCGGCGCGCGCAGCAGCGTCAGGCCGTCAGGCACCGGCCCGCTCCAGCGCGGTCCGGCCAGCAGGAAGCGGCCGCCGGCCGTGCCGGTGGTCCGGGTGCCG
>JAEUOX010000066.1 GCA_016790475.1 Rhodoferax sp.
GCGCCCAGAAGTTCACGCCGGGCAAGGACGACGCCAGCCAGTTGGAGTACGGCCGCAGCATCACCGACGCCTGCCTCGGCTGGGAGCATTCGCTGGAACTGCTGGACGTGCTGTCCCAGGCCGTCGCCGCCCGCCGCGCCCGGGCCTGAGCCCGCGCCGGCGGTCAGGTGTTGGCCGGTGCCTGCAGCGCCTGCAGCAGCTTCAGGTGCACCCCCCCGAAACCACCATTGCTCATGCACAGCAGGTGGTCCCCGGGGCGGACGACCGCGCGGACCTGGCGCACCAGATCGTCCACGCTGGCGGCCAGCCGGCCCCGCGCACCCAGCGGTGCGAGTGCCTCTGCGGCATCCCAGCCCAGGCCGGCGGTATGGCAGAAGGCCAGGTCGGCCTGTTCCAGCGACCAGGGCAGCTGGGCCTTCATGGCGCCCAGCTTCATCGTGTTGGTGCGCGGCTCGAACAGCGCCAGGATCCGTGCCGCCGGCCCGACCTGGCGCCGCAGCCCCTCCACCGTGGTGCGGATCGCGGTCGGGTGGTGCGCGAAATCATCGTAGACCGTCACCGCCGCGCCGCCCTCGCCGGGCAGTTGCACCCGGCCCCGCACCTCCATGCGGCGGCGCACGCTCTGGAAGCCGGCAAGCGCCCGGGCGGCATCGGCCGGATCGACGCCGACATGCTCGGCCGCCGCGATCGCCGCCAGCGCATTGAGCTGGTTGTGCACGCCGCTGAGGGACCAGCGGACCTGCCCCACCGGGCGGCCCTGCAGCAGCACGTCGAACGCGTGCGGCTCCCCCTGCGCGGTGTAGTCGCTGACGGCGGCGCCGAAGCTGCGCACCTCGCTCCAGCAGCCGGCATGCAGCACGCGGGCCAGGCTTTCCTCCAGCCCGTTGACGATCACCCGGCCGCTGCCGTGGGCGCCCGGGCCCGGCACGGTGCGCAGCAGGTGGTGAAACTGGCGCTCGATCGCCGCCAGATCATCGAAGATGTCGGCATGATCGAACTCCAGGTTGTTCAGGATCGCGGTCCGGGGCCGGTAGTGGACAAACTTGCTGCGCTTGTCGAAGAAGGCGGTATCGTACTCGTCGGCCTCGATCACGAAGCAGTCGCCGACGCCGGGACGGCCGGGCACGCCGGGCGCCGGCGGAGCCGACAGCCGGGCCGAGACGCCGAAGTTCAGTGGCACGCCGCCAATCAGGAAGCCGGGCTGGAGGCCCTGCTGCTCCAGGATCCAGGCCAGCATCGCGGTCGTCGTCGTCTTGCCATGGGTGCCGGCCACCGCCAGCACATGGCGCCCGGCCAGCACCTGCTCCGCCAGCCATTGCGGGCCGCTGGTGTAGTGCACGCCGGCATCCAGGATGGCCTCCATCAGCGGATAACGCGGCGTCCCGTCGGCCAGCCGGACCCGGCTGACGACGTTGCCGATCACGAAGATGTCCGGCCGCAGCGCCAACTGGTCGGCGCCATAGCCTTCGACCAGATCGATGCCGAGGGCGCGCAGCTGGTCGCTCATCGGCGGGTAGACGCCGGTGTCGCAGCCGGTGACGACGTGACCCTTCTCCCGGGCCAGCGCCGCCAGCCCCCCCATGAAGGTGCCGCAGAT
>JAEUOX010000459.1 GCA_016790475.1 Rhodoferax sp.
GTGTCCGGCGCCGGCGTGGCGGTGGTGGACGCGCCGATGGTCGAGCGCGACCTGGCCGAACGGCGGCTGCAGCGCATCGGCGCGCACACGCTGACCGGCAAGCACGGCTACTGGTTCGTCGAGCCCGGCGACCAGGCCCAGCGGGATCCGGCGCACAGTGCGGTCGTGGCGTTGTTCCAGTCCTGGCTGCTGGATGTCAGCCGGGAGGGCGGCTCGCCCGGGATGCGGGCGGGCTGAGCCTCGCCAAGCCGCCGCATTTTGCGCACATTGACTGCTACGTCCACCTTGATTCCGGGATTCCCCATGTCAGACACCGTCACACCATCCGCCTCCATCGGCGCCCAGGTCGATCAGCTGCTGCAGCGCCTGGGCGTGCCCCGCACGGCCTACACCGGCGGCAGCCTGCGCGTGTGCTCGCCGCTGACCGGTGAGACCATCGGCCAGCTGCCGACCACGTCGCCGGCGCAGGCCCGCGAGGCCATCGGCCGCGCGCATGCGGCCTACCTGGCCTGGCGCCTGGTGCCCGGCCCGCGCCGCGGCGAGCTGGTGCGCCTGCTCGGCGAGGAACTGCGCGCCGTCAAGGCGGATCTCGGACGGCTGGTCACGCTGGAGGTGGGCAAGGTGCCCAGCGAGGGGGCCGGTGAGGTGCAGGAGATGATCGACATCTGCGACTTCGCCGTCGGCCTGTCGCGCCAGCTCTACGGCCTGACGATCACGACCGAGCGCGCCGAGCACCGGATGATGGAAACCTGGCACCCGATGGGGGTGGTCGGCGTGATCTCGGCCTTCAACTTCCCGGTGGCGGTCTGGAGCTGGAACGCCGCGCTGGCGCTGGTCTGCGGCGATGCGGTGGTCTGGAAGCCCTCCGAGAAGACGCCGCTCACGGCGCTGGCGACGCAGGCCATCGCCCGCCGGGCCCTGGCCCGCTTCGGCGACGCGCCCGAGGGCCTGATGGAGCTGCTGATCGGTACCCGCGACATCGGCGAGATCCTGGTGGACGACCACCGCGTGCCGGTGCTCTCCGCCACCGGCTCCACCGCAATGGGCCGCGCCGTCGCGCCGCGCCTGGCCGCCCGCTTCGCACGCGCCATCCTGGAGCTTGGAGGCAACAACGCCGCCATCGTCGCCCCGTCGGCCGATCTGGGCCTGGCGCTGCGCGGCATCGCCTTCGCCGCGATGGGCACGGCCGGCCAGCGCTGCACCACGCTGCGCCGGCTGTTCGTGCATGACAGCGTCTACGACGCGCTGCTGCCGCGGCTCGTCAAGGCCTACGCCAGCGTCCAGGTCGGCAACCCGCTGCAACCCGGCGTGCTGGTCGGCCCGCTGATCGACCGCGCGGCCTTCGACAGCATGCAGGCCGCGCTGGCGGAGAGCCGCGCCGCCGGGGCCACGGTGCATGGTGGCGAGCGCGTCACCGGCATCGCCGAGGTGCCGGGCTGCGAGGCTTTCTACGTGCGCCCGGCGCTGGTGGAGCTGCCGGCGCATGCCGGCCCGGCGCTGCGCGAGACCTTCGCACCTATCCTGTATGTGGTGCGCTACACCGCGCTGGACGACGCCATCGCCTGGCACAACGCGGTGGGTGCCGGCCTGTCCTCGTCGATCTTCACGCAGAACCTGCGCGAGGCGGAGCGCTTCATGTCCAGCGCCGGGTCGGACTGCGGCATTGCCAACGTCAACATCGGCCCGAGCGGCGCCGAGATCGGTGGCGCGTTCGGTGGCGAGAAGGAGACCGGTGGGGGCCGCGAGTCCGGCTCCGATGCCTGGAAGGCCTACATGCGCCGCGCCACCAACACGATCAACTACTCGACCGCGCTGCCGCTGGCGCAGGGCGTGAGCTTCGACATCGACGCCTGAGTACGCGCCGGCCTACTGCGGCCCGCCGGACCCCTGCAGGCGCTCGTCGCGGATCGCCTGCAGCGCCGCCGCGCGACGGCGCCGGATCAGCCAGACCTCGACCACCAGCGCCAGCACGGTGACGCCGAAGCTGCCCCAGACATACAGGGCGTAGCCGCCCATCGCAAAGAAGTCGGCGGCGCTATTCCACTGCATGGCGGACCCAATCTGCGTGGCGTTCACGCTCCAGGATGATGCAGCGCACGCGGGCCAGCGTGACGGCGATCACGTACATCCACAGGGCCAGGCTCATGATCAGCATGCCCCACAACATCGTCGTGGCCATCGACGGCGAACGTGTCAGCGACACCGAGGCGCCCTGGTGCAGCGTGTTCCACCACTTGACCGAGAAATAGATGATCGGCACGTTGATGACGCCCACCAGCGCCAGCACCGCGCCGGCCTTGTCGGCGCGCCGCGGGTCGTCGATCGCGGCCTGCAGCGCCATGAAGCCCAGGTACAGGAAGAGCAGGATCAGCTCGGAGGTGAGCCGCGCGTCCCACACCCACCAGGCGCCCCACATCGGCTTGCCCCACAGCGCGCCCGTCCACAGCGACAGGAAGGCGCACAGCGCGCCGGTGGGCGCCAGCGCGGTGGCCATCATGCCCGACAGCCGGGTGTTGAAGACCAGGCCCAGACCGGCCCAGGCGGCCATCACCAGGTAGACGAACATCGACAGCCAGGACACCGGCACATGGATGAAGATGATCCGGTAGCCCTCGCCCTGCTGCGCGTCGGTCGGTGCGACGAAGAAGGACATCCACAGGCCCACGGCGGCCAGCACCGAGCCCAGCATCGCGAACAGCGGCCACAATCGGCCAGCCAGCGGATAGAAGTTCTGGGGGGACGCAAACCGGAACCAGTTTGCAACGCGGGTTTTCATTCCAGGGAGATCCTCAGCGCAGTGGTGATGGCGAACGGGGCGAACAGGCCGGACAGCAGCAGCAGCGCGCCCAGCAACGAGACATGGGCGCCGATCCCCAGCCCGGCCGCGTCGGCCTCGACCGCGCCCGCGCCGAAGATCAGCACCGGAATATAAAGCGGCAGCGTCAGCAGCGACAGCAAGACCCCACCACCGCGCACGCCCAGCGTCAGCGCCGCGCCGATGCCGCCGATCAGGCTCAGCGTGGGGGTGCCCAGCAGCAGCGTGAGCGTCAGGATGCCCAGGGAGCGCGCATCCAGGCCGAACTGCAGGCCCAGCACCGGCGCGATCAGCACCAGCGGCAGGCCGGACAGCAGGAAATGCGCGACCACCTTGCCCACGACGATCAGTGTCAGCGGTGTGCTGGAGATCGCCATCTGCTCCAGACTGCCGTCGGCATGGTCGGCGGCGAACAGGCGCTGCAGCGAGAGCATGGCCGCCAGCAGTGCGCCCACCCACAGCACGCCCGGTGCCATGCGTGCGAGCAGCTGCACCTCCGGGCCGACACCCAGCGGGAACAGCGTCGCCACGATGACGAAGAAGAACAGCGGCGTCAGCACATCGCCCTTCTGGCGCATCGCCAGTGCGATCTCGCGGCGCACCACCGCGCCGAACACCGCTGCGGAGCCGCTCATCCGCCGAGCTCCAGCGTCTGCACCCGCGCGCCGGGGATGTCCACCTGCTGGTGGCTCGTCAGCAGCGCCATGCCGCCCTGCTGCAGGTGCTGCCCGATCACGCCGGCCAGCAACTCCAGCGAGGCATGGTCCAGCGCGACGAAGGGCTCGTCCAGCACCCACAGGCTGGCACGGTTGAGCATCAGCCGCGCCAGCGCGACGCGCCGCTTCTGCCCCTGCGACAGGTGCCGCACCAGGCGGCGCTGGCAGCCGCGCAGGCCCATGCGCTCCAGCGCGCGGGCGGTGGCCGCGGCGTCGGGCCGGGCGCCGCCGAGCGCGGCATAGAAGGCCAGGTTGTCGTCGACCGTGAGCGCCTCCTGCAGCGCGTTGTGGTGGCCCAGGTAGAACAGCGCGCTGCGAAACTCCGCCAGCTGCTCGCCCACCGGCTTGCCGTTCCACAGGATCTGCCCGGCCTCCGGCTGCGCCAGGCCGCACAGCAGCCGCAGCAGGCTGGTCTTGCCGGCGCCGTTGGCGCCGCGCAGGTACAGCAGCTCGCCGCCCTGCAGCCGGAACCCCAGCGCGTCGAACAACTGGCGTTCGCCGCGGATGCATCTGAGCTGGGAGGCTTCGAGGGTTTTCAAGCGGGGGACGGTCAGGGGGCGAGGGCTGCCCATTATGTCGTGCTGTTGCCCCCGCCCGACCGGACCCGGTTCGGGATCGCCGGGCGCCAGGGATACGGCGCGTTCGAACTATGATGGCGCGACCGATTCATCATTCGACGGGGTTCATCCGCCATGTTCAAGGCACTCCAGCTCACCAAAGGCGACACCTTCGCCGCACAGATTGCCCAGGTGGACGAGGCCGATCTTCCGCAGGGGGACGTGACCGTTCGCGTGGCGTATTCGACCCTCAACTACAAGGATGGCCTGGCCATCACCAACAAGTCTCCCGTGGTCCGGGTCTGGCCCATGGTGGCGGGCATCGACGGCGCGGGCACGGTGAGCGCGTCCGACCACCCGGCGTGGAAACCTGGCGACCGGTTCATCCTCAACGGCTGGGGCGTGGGGGAGACCCACTGGGGCTGTCTGGCCGAAATGGCCCGCCTCCGGGGCGACTGGCTGGTGCGCCTGCCTGCGGCCTTCACGGCACGCCAGGCCATGGCGATCGGCACGGCCGGCTACACGGCCATGCTGTGCGTGCTGGCGCTGGAGGACCATGGCATCACACCCGCGATGGGCGAGGTGCTGGTCACGGGCGCCACCGGGGGCGTGGGCAGTGTCGCCGTCGCCCTGCTGGGCAAGCTGGGCTACCAGGTGGTGGCGGCGACCGGCAAGGCCAACGAGGAGGCCTACCTCAAGCGCCTCGGTGCCGCCAGCGTGATCGACCGTGCCAGTCTGGTGGGCGCCGGCAAACCATTCCAGAAGGAGCGCTGGGCCGGTGTGGTGGATGCCGTGGGTTCGCACACGCTGGCCAACGCGCTGGCGCAGACGCGCTACGGGGGGGTGGTGACGGCCTGTGGCCTGGCGCAGGGCATGGATCTCGCCACGACCGTGATGCCCTTCATCCTGCGTGGCGTCACGCTGGCCGGTGTCGATTCGGTGATGGCGCCGCTGGCGCGTCGCCAGCGTGCCTGGGACCGCCTGGCCCGGGACCTGGACCCTGCGCTGCTGGAGAGCATGATCGAGGAGGTCGACCTGGACGGTGCGATCGACAAGGCGCAGTCCCTGATGGCGGGTCAGGTACGGGGCCGGGTGGTGGTGCGCATCGGATGAGCGAATCCGGGACCGCGCTGCCGCTGCGTCCGACCTGATCCGCATCCGATTGATCAACCCCTTTCCGGCACTGCCACAAGGAAACCCGCCATGCCCCCACCCCTCCCCACCCGCCGCCTCGGCTACTCCCCCCTGAACGTCTCCGCCATCGGCCTGGGCCTGATGTCCCTGTCCGGCACCTATGGCGCGTCCAGCGACGACAACGGCCTGTCGGTGATCCACGAGGCGATCGACAGCGGCATCACCTTCCTCGACTCGGCGGACATGTACGGCTGGGGCCACAACGAGACGCTGCTGGGCCGGGCGCTCCAGGGCCGGCGTGAGCGCGTTGTCCTGGCCACGAAGTTCGGCCAGACGCGCCAGGCCGGCGGTGGCAACGGCGTGGACGGCAGCCCGGCCTATGTGCAGCGGGCCTGCGAGGCCAGCCTGCAGCGGTTGGGGCTGGACGTGATCGACCTGTACTACGTGCACCGGATCGACCCGAAGGTGCCGATCGAGGACACGGTCGGCGCGATGGCCCGGCTGGTGGAGCAGGGCAAGGTGCGCGCGCTGGGTCTGTGCGAGGCCAGCCCCGCGACGATCCGTCGGGCCCACGCGGTGCATCCGCTGGCGGCGATCCAGACCGAGTATTCGCTGCTGTACCGCGAGCCGGCGGAGGAGACGCTGCGCACTACCCGTGCGCTGGGCATCGGCTTCGTGGCCTATTCGCCGCTGGGGCGCAGCCTGCTCACCGGCACGGTGCAGTCCGTCGACGCGGTGGCCAACGACCGGCGCAAGGACCACCCGCGCTTTCACGCCGGCAACTTCGAGCGCAACCGGGCGCTGGCGGCCACGCTGGAGGGCATGGCGCGCGCCAAGGGCTGCCAGCCCGGCCAGCTCGCGCTCGCCTGGCTGCTGGCCCAGGGGGAAGACATCGTGCCGATTCCCGGCACCAAGCAGGTGGCCCGCATCGCCGAGAACCGGGGGGCGCTGGACGTGTCGCTGTCACCCGCGGAGGTGGCAGCGCTTTCTGCAGCCTTCCCCGCGGGAGCCGCCGCGGGCACGCGCTATCCCGAGGGCGGCATGAAAGGTGTCTACCTGTAGCGGCGCCTCGAAGGGTGCAAAATCCGCCCTGAGAACCCCACCCCGTCTGCCGGAGAATCCGTTGCCCGCGTTGCACGTCACAGAAATCAAGGCCTTCGTGCCGTCTCGGGATTTCGCGCTCTCGAAGCGCTTCTACCAGGACCTCGGCTTCACGATGGCGTCCGAGGGCGGCGGTGTAGCCTATTTTCACCACGGGTCGGCAAGCTTCCTGCTGCAGGATTTCTGCGCGGAGGGACTGGCCGAGAACTTCATGATGCACCTGCTTGTCCCGGATGTGCAGGCCTGGTGGGACCATGTCCGCGACAGCGGCCTGGCGACGAAATACGGCGTCCAGGTGACCCCGCTGGAGGACCAGCCCTGGCGCATGCGCGACTTCTGTCTGGCCGACCCGTCCGGCGTGCTGTGGCGCATCGGGCAGAACATCGGATGAAGGCCATGCAGCGCCACGACCGCACCCGCTTCATCGCCTTCGGCATCCTGCCGTTGCTGAACATCGTCGCCCTGCTGCTGTACGGCCTGGATCTTTCCACCCGCGGTCGTGGCGGTGCCGCGGCGTCCCTGCCCCTGCTGCTCGGGCTGGCGGCCGGGCTGGTCGTCGTGGTGCTGTGGGCCGTGATCAAGCGCGGCCATGACCGCGACTGGCCGGCCTGGCGCTCGCTGGCCACCTGCGTCGGCGGCATCATGTTCGGTCCGGCGGTGCTGCTGGTGGCGGGCTATCTGGCGTGGGTGCCCAGCCCCGCAGAGCCCAACCACTTCGGGCCGCCGCCGCCGCCGGCCGGTCTGGCCACCTGGCTGGCGGGCGGGGTCGTTCTGGTCTCCCCCTGGGCCGTGCTGGCGGTGGCGGCCCAGCTGCTGTGACGCGCCGGCAGGTTTGCCGCCACAATGCGCCTTTTTCGTGCCCGCCGGAACCCTCGATGAACAAGCGCCATTTCCTCGCCGCCACCGTGCTCGCCCAGGCCGGGCTGTCCTCCCGGGCCCAGGCGGCCGCGCCGAAGACTGCATCCCCCGCGCTGCTGACCGTCACCGGAGCGATCGGCAAGGGCAATCGCGGGCCGCTGGATCCGGCCCTGGACCAGATGATGGCCAAGCTCAAGATCCGCTTCGACAAGGCCCATGCCTTCGACTTTGCCGGGCTGACCGGCCTGCCGGCGGTGTCGATCCGGCCCACGCTGGAGTACGACAACCAGGTGCACGCGCTGCGCGGCCCGCTGCTGGCCGACGTGCTGCGTGCCGCCGGCGCGGCGCCGGGGGATGCGGCCCCGCTGCAGCTGCGCGCGGTGGATGGCTACGCGCCGATGATCAGCATGGCCGACGTGCGGCGCTACCGGTTCATCGTGGCGACCCATCTGGACGGCCGGCCGATGCCGCTGGGCGGCCTGGGCCCGCTGTGGGCGGTCTACGATGCGGACCGGTATGCCGACATGGCAGCGAAAAAGGTCAACGAGCGCTTCGCGCAATGCCCCTGGGGCCTGTTCCACATCGAGGTGGGCGCAGGCTGATCCGGCACGGCGATCTGCCTCCCTGAGCGCTGTTGCGATGGACTTGTCGACGTTGCCGGAAAGGCTGACCGGCCCGGCCGCCTGGGTCGGCCCCGACCTGGCGCGCGATGAGCGCCAGTGGCTGGTGCCCCTGTCGCCCCAGGACATCGCAGAGCTGGAGCAGGCGGCCCGCCATGCCCTGTCGCTGGGCCGCGACATCGGCCGCATCACGGCGCAGGACTTTCCGCTGGGGCGCTTCGCACGCCACCTGCAGGCACTGCAGCACAAGCTGCTGCACGGCATCGGCGTCGAGGTGTTGCGCGGCTTGCCGGTGGCCGGCTATCAACCGGAGTTCGCCGCCGCGATCTTCTGCGGCATCGGCGCCCACCTGGGCAGCGCGCGCTCCCAGAATGCGGCCGGCCATATCCTCGGCCATGTGCGCGACCTGGGCGCTTCGTCGAAGGACCCGAACACCCGCATCTACCAGACGGCGGAGCGCCAGACCTTCCATACCGACAGCGCGGATGTGGTGGGCCTGCTGTGCCTGCGCGCGGCAAAGGAGGGTGGCCGCTCGCTGCTGGTCAGCGCCGAGACGATCTACAACCGGATGCGCGCGCTGCGGCCCGACCTGCTGGAGAAGCTGTTCGATCCGATCGCCACCGACCGCCGTGGCGAGGTGCCGGAGGGCGCCCAGCCCTGGATGGAGATCCCGCCGCTGAACTGGCATGCCGGCCGCCTGACGGTGTTCTACCAGCGCCAGTACATCGACAGCGCGCAGCGCTTCGCCGGCGCGATGCGGCTGACCCCGGCCCATGTGGAGGCGCTGGATCTGTTCGACGCGCTGGCCAACGACCCGACGCTGCACTTCGGCATGCAATTGCAGCCGGGCGACATGCAGTTCGTCTACAACCATGCGCAGCTGCATGACCGCACCGCGTTCGTCGACTGGCCGGAGCCGGAGCGCCGGCGGCACCTGCTGCGGCTGTGGCTCTCGGTGCCCGGGGACCGGCCGCTGCCGGAGTGCTTTCGCCAGCGCTATGGGTCGATCGAGATCGGGAATCGTGGCGGCATCGTGACGCCGGCGACGCCTAGCCCTGGATCCGGTGCCGTTCCACCTGATCCCAGTCGACCTCCACGCCCAGCCCCGGCTCCGGGCGCAGCGTCGTGAAGGCGCCTTCGATCTTCAGCGGATCGCGCACGATCGAGAAGGCGTGGTAGCTGGGCCCCAGGCAGTCGCCCGGGATCTGCTCGATCTGCACATTCGGCGTGGCGACCACGAACTGCATCATGGCGGCGGCGCCGATGTCCCATTCCAGGTTGGATCCGATCGTGCAGGGGACGCCGGCGTCGGCCGCGATCGCGGCCAGCCGGCGCGCCTTCGCGATGCCGCCCTGCTTGCCGGGGTAGAGCGTGACGGCGTCGCAGCAGTCCTGCAGCAGCAACTCCCGCAGCTGCACGTCGTCGAAGCAGCTTTCGTCGGCCAGCACCCGGATCCCGGTGTCCCGGCGCAGTTTGCGGAGGTCGGCATAGCTGCCCCGCGGCAGCGGCTGCTCGACCAGCTCCACGTTGCAATCCGCGATGCGCTGCAGGCAGTACCGGGCCTGGGCGTCATCCCAGCCGCCATTGGCATCGATCGTCAGGTGGTGCTGCGGCCCGATGGCCTCCCGGACCGCCTGCACGCGCTGCACGTCCAGCTCCGGGCCGGTCCCCACCTTGACCTTGATGGTCGTGAAGCCGGCCGCGACGCGCTCGCATGCCCGCTGCGCGGCCACGTCCGGCGCATAGGCGCCCAGCGAGAAGCGGTTGCGGATCGTCAGTGGCCGCACGGCACCGCCGAGCAGGGCGTACACCGGGCGCCCGGCCGCCTTGCCCAGCGCATCCCAGCAGGCCATCTCGATCGCCGACTTGGCGAACCAGTTGTCGATCGCGGCCAGGTCCATGCGGCTGTCGATGGCGGGCAGGTCGTCCAGATCGCAGCCGACCAGCAGCGGCGCAAACAGCCGGGCGATGATGGCCTGCGCACCCCAGACCGTCTCGCCGCTCCAGCGCGGCGTGACGGTGGCTTCGCCGACGCCGACCAGGCCGGTGTCGGTGGTGAGGCGCACGATGACGAACTCGGAAATGTCATGGCGCCCCAGGGCGGTGACCATGCGGCGCTCCTCGATCAGCGGAATGCGCACCGGGATGGCTTCGATGGCGGCGATCTTCATGGGGCTTCACTCTCAGGGGTGGCGTCCCGGACCATGAACCCGCGCAGGTGCTCCGCGGTCAGCGCCGGCAGTTCCTCGGGAATGAAATGGCCGGCGGGCACGGCATGGCCCGAGACCTGGCCGGCGCACTGCGCCTGCCACAGGGCCAGGGGCTCGAACAGCCGGTGCACGACGCCGCGCTCGCCCCACAGGACCGACAGGTCACACCGGATTTTCTGTCCCTGGTCGCGGCTTTCCCGGTCGTGCTGCAGGTCGATGCCCGCGCTGGCGCGGTAGTCCTCGCACGCGGTGTGCACCGCGGGCAGCAGGTCGCCGGCGCGCTCGGGGGGGCGCTCCATGCTCTGCTCGTAGGCGGCCATGGCTTCGGGCTCGATGAAGGAGGTTCCGCGCGAGCCCCAGCCGCCCAGCTTCGCATGCAGGTAGGGCCGCAGGCTGCCGGCAATCATCAGTTCCGGCAGGGGGCTCGGCTGGATCAGGTGGAACCAGTGGTAGTAGGCCCGCGCGAAATCCATGTCGGTGCGCGCGTACATGTCGAGCGTCGGCGCGATGTCCATCACGCACAGGCGCAGCACGCGCTCCGGAAAATCGAGTGCCAGCCGGTGTGCGACACGGCCACCCCGGTCATGGCCGCACAGGAAGAAGCGGTCCACCCCCAGCTGGTCGAGCAGGCCGACCACATCCTGGGCCATCGCGCGCTTGCTGTAGTTGCTGTGGTCGGGCAGGCCGGGCGCATGGGAGGAGTCGCCGTAGCCGCGCAGATCCGGAAGTAACAGGCGGTAGTCGCCCTTCAGCGCCTGTGCCACGCGGTGCCACATGGCATGCGTCTGCGGGAAACCATGCAGCAGCACCAGTACCGGTCGGTCGCCCCGGCTGTGCCAGTCGCCGGAGATGCGTGCGCAGACCGGCAAGCCATTGACGGTGAATACGCGCCTGTCGAAGCCATCGAACCAGCCCGCGGATGGATCGATCGCCGGGGCGGGTGGCACGGCCAGAGAGGGTGTCGTGCCTGTCATAGCAGATGCGTCACCAGCCGGAAATCCGGGTCGTCCGGATACGCTCGCACCTGGAAGCCCAGCCCGCGCATCAGCTTGAGCATGGTCGGGTTGTGCGTCAGCACCAGCCCCTGGATTTCCGACAGGCCCTTCTCGCGCGCGAAGTCCATGATCGACAGCATCAGCCGCGAGCCCAGGCCCTGGCCCTTGAAGTCGTCTGCCACCACCAGCGAGAACTCGCAGGTGCTGCGGTCCGGGTTGGTCACGTAGCGCGACACGCCGACGATGCGCGGCGTCTCGACGGTCTCGCCGCCGGCGTCCTGCGTGCGTTCGCGGTGGATCGCCACCAGCGCCATCTCGCGGTCGTAGTCGATCAGCGTGAAGCGCGACAGCATCGTCGTGGGCAGTTCCTGCATCGAGGACACGAAGCGGAAGTAGCGGCTCTCCGGTGACAGCCGGCGCGTGAACTCCTGCAGCATCGTCGCGTCGTCCGGGTGGATGGGGCGCACGGTGTATTCGCCGCCGCCACGCAGCGGCCACTGCTGCTCGTAGTGCGACGGGTAGGGCAGTATGGCCAGGTGGTGGTAGTTGCGGATCGACGGTGGCGCGTTGTCGATGACGATGCGCGCATCCACCGCGACCGCGCCGGTGTCGTCGACGATCAGCGGGTTGATGTCCATCTCGCGCAGTTGCGGCAGCTCGCACACCATCTCGGACACCCGCAGCAGGATCTGCTCCACCGCCTCCATCTGCACCGGCGGTGCGCCCCGCCACTCGCCCAGCGTCTCGGCGACGCGGGTGCGCTCGATCAGGCGGCGGGCCAGGTACTGGTTCAGCGGCGGCAGCTCCATCGCCCGGTCGTCGATCAGCTCGATCATCGTGCCGCCGGCGCCGAAGGTGATGACCGGACCGAAGGGCTCGTCGGTGACCAGGCCGATGTTGACCTCGCGCCCGCGCCGGTGGCTGGACATGTTCTGGATCGTCACGCCGTTGATCCGCGCGCCGGGCTGCAGCCGGGCGACGTTCTGCACCATCTGCTGGTAGGTGTCGCGCACGCCCACCGCGTTGTGGATGTTCAGCGCAACGCCCTGGACGTCGGACTTGTGCGAGATGTCCGGCGAGTCGATCTTCAGCGCGACCGGAAAGCCGAGCTGCGTGGCGATCATGATCGCTTCGTTCGGGCTGCGCGCCAGGATCGTCCGGGTGACCGGGATATGGAAGGCCGCCAGCAGGGCCTTGGATTCCATCTCGGTGAGCACCTTGCGCCGCTCGGCCAGCACGCTCTCGATCAGAAGCCGGGCG
This sequence comes from Rhodoferax sp., assembly GCA_016790475.1. Taxonomy (GTDB): domain Bacteria; phylum Pseudomonadota; class Gammaproteobacteria; order Burkholderiales; family Burkholderiaceae_C; genus CAISIP01. Next base: position 12,267 of record JAEUOX010000459.1, read on the forward strand.
CCGGCCACATCCGGCTCGGGCAGGTCGGTCAGCGGCGGCGGTGTCTGCTGCAGCAGCAGCTGGTTCTGGTAGAAGGATGCGATGTTGCCGAAGGCGTCCACCGCGGCCTCGGGCGTGCGGAAGGTCGGGATGGCGGCCTCGCTGAAGATGCTGCGCGCATCGGTGACGGAGGCGTCCCCCATCCAGCAGGTCAGCAGCGGCTTGCCCAGCGTGGGCTTCAGGTCCGCCAGCGCCATGGCCACGGCGCCACCGTCCATGCCGTACTTCGGCGAGTAGATCGCCAGGATGCCGTCGATCTGCCGCGCCTGGGCGGCGGCCAGCACCGCGGCGCGGTACTGCTCCGGCGTGGCCTCCTCCGAAATGTCGATCAGGTCGCTGAGGGCCGCCAGCGCCGGCACCTGCGGCCGCAGCGCGGCGGCCTGCTCGTCGGTCAGGCTGCCCAGTTCGAGCCGGATCTGGCTGACCCAGTCGGCGGCGAGCACGCCCGGCCCGCCGCCGTTGGTCACGATGGCCAGCCGCCGGCCCACCGGCCGGTAGCGGGAGGCCAGGCACTTGGCGGCGGAGAACAGCTGCACGAAGGAGTCCACCCGCACCGCACCGGCCCGGCGCAATGCGGCGTCGAACACGTCGTCGCTGCCGACGATCGAGCCGGAGTGCGTCAACGCTGCCCGGTTGCCGGCCGGCTTGCGTCCGGCCTTCAGCACCACGACCGGCTTGGCATTGGCCGCGGCCCGCAGGGCGCTCATGAAACGGCGCGACTGCGTGATGCCTTCCATGTAGACCACGATGCTGTGGGTGTGGTGGTCCGAGGCCAGGAAGTCCAGCACCTGTGCCAGGTCGACCGCCGTGTTGGGGCCCAGCGACACGACGGTCGAGAACCCCACCGCGTTCTTGCGCGCCCAGTCCAGGATCGACGCCGTCAGCGCGCCGGACTGCGACACCAGCCCCAGCGGCCCGCTGGCGGCCAGCGGCCCGGCGACGCTGGCATTGAGCTGCAGCTGCGGGCGCTGGAAGCCCAGCGAGTTCGGCCCCAGCAGGTGGATGCCGTCGCGCCGTGCGATCTTGTGCAGTTCGCCGGCCAGCGTGGCGTCGATGCCGCTGGAGATGACCAGCGCGGCACGGCACTTGATGCGCCCGGCGATCTCCAGGGCCGCGATCACCTCGCCCGGGGGCAGCGCGATCACCGCCAGATCGGCCCGGGTCTGGGCCAGGTCGGCCAGCGTACCGCTGGTATGAACGTCCAGGAAGGTCAGGTGGCCGGTGAAGCGCTGGCCGGTGAGGGCGTCGATCAGGGCACGGGCCTGCGGCGTGCGCGCGGGGGCGTCCTCGTCGCGGCCGGCGAAGACCGCGACCGAGCCGGGGCGGAAGAGGGGGGTGAGGAAGTGTTTGTCCATGGATTCACCAGTGCCGCAAGGCGGCTGCCGGCACAGCTTAACGCGATTCGGCCGTGTTGCACCCCGATCATGTCAATCCGGCCTGTGCTCCCGGGGCCGATCCCGCCTATGATGCCGGGTTGCCCTTTGCCCGGCTGCATCGAGTCGGGAGGGTGCTTACCAGGTGCCGCATTACCCATGTCCCCCGACGATCGCGACGATTCCAGCGCCGGCCGGCCCCTGGCCAGCGTGCTGCACGCCCAGCGCATCAGCATTCGCGGGGCGCGTACGCACAACCTCAAGAACATCGACCTGGACATACCGCGCAACCAGCTGGTGGTGATCACCGGGCTGAGTGGCTCCGGCAAGTCCAGCCTGGCCTTCGACACGCTGTATGCCGAGGGCCAGCGGCGTTATGTCGAGAGCCTGTCCACCTACGCCCGGCAGTTTCTGCAGCTGATGGACAAGCCGGACGTGGACATGATCGAGGGCCTGAGCCCGGCGATCTCGATCGAGCAGAAGGCCACCAGCCATAACCCGCGTTCCACCGTGGGCACGGTGACCGAGATCCATGACTACCTGCGCCTGCTGTATGCCCGCGCCGGCACCCCCTACTGCCCGGACCATGCGCTGCCATTGCAGGCGCAGACCGTCAGCCAGATGGTCGACGCGGTGCTGGCCCTGCCGCAGGACACGCGGCTGATGGTGCTGGCGCCGGTCGCGCGCGAGCGCAAGGGCGAGTTCACCGAGCTCTTTGCCGAGCTGCAGGCGCAGGGTTATGTGCGCTTTCGTGTCGACGGCGTCGCGCACGAGTTCGACGACCTGCCCAAGCTGAAGAAGACCGAGAAGCACAGCATCGATGTCGTCATCGACCGCCTGAAGGTGCGCTCCGATGCCGATCCGGTCGGCCAGGCGCAGCTGCGCCAGCGGCTGGCCGAGAGCTTCGAGGCGGCGCTGCGCATCGCCGACGGGCGGGCCCTGGTGGTCGAGCTCGATGCGCCGGAGGGCGCTGCGCCGCCCGAGCACTTCTTCAACGCGAAGTTCGCCTGCCCGGTGTGCAGCTATTCCATCACCGAGCTGGAGCCGCGGCTGTTCTCGTTCAACTCCCCAATGGGCGCCTGCCCGCGCTGCGACGGCATCGGCACGATGGAGTTCTTCGACCCGGCGCGGGTGGTGGCGTTTCCGACCCTGAGCCTGTCCAGCGGCGCGATCAAGGGCTGGGACCGGCGCAATGCCTACTATTTCGCGATGCTGGAGAGCCTGGCCAAGCACTACCGCTTCGACATCGAGGCGCCGTTCGAGAGCCTGCCCCAGGCGGTGCGCGACGTCGTGCTGCACGGCTCGGGCGATGAGGAGATCAAGTTCAGCTATGTGTTGGAGTCCGGCGCCTCCAGCGGCCGCAAGCTGACGCGCAAGCACCCGTTCGAGGGCATCCTGCCCAACATGGCGCGCCGCTACCGCGAGACGGATTCGGTCGTCGTGCGCGAGGACCTGGCCCGCTTTCGCAGCACGCAGCCCTGCCCGGAGTGCCAGGGCACGCGGCTGCGGCGCGAGGCGCGGCACGTCAAGGTCGGCGAGGGCGCGCAGGCGCGCGCGATCTTCGAGGTCGGCCGCTGGACGCTGCGCGAAAGCCTGGCCTATTTCGACGGCCTGCAGATGCACGGCGCCAAGGGCGAGATCGCGGCCAAGGTGGTGCGCGAGATTGGCCTGCGGCTGAAGTTCCTGAACGACGTCGGACTGAACTACCTCAGCCTGGACCGCAGCGCCGAGACGCTCAGCGGCGGCGAGTCGCAGCGTATCCGGCTGGCCTCGCAGATCGGCTCCGGCCTGACCGGCGTGATGTATGTGCTCGACGAGCCCAGCATCGGGCTGCACCAGCGCGACAACGACCGGCTGATCGACACGCTGAAGCATCTGCGCGACATCGGCAACAGCGTGCTGGTCGTCGAGCATGACGAGGACATGATGCGCGCGGCCGACCACATCATCGACATGGGCCTGGGGGCCGGCGTGCATGGCGGGCGGGTGATCGCGCAGGGCGGCTTTGACGCGATCCGCACGAACCCGGAGTCGCTGACCGGTCGCTACCTGTCGGGCACGCTGCAGATCCCGGTGCCCGCCCGGCGCACGCCCTGGCTGCCGACCGTGGCGCCGGACGAACCCGCGGCCCGCAGCGGCACCCGCAGCCCGAGCGCCGCGGCGGTGGCCTGGGCGGAGCGCCAGGCGGTGCATCGGGCCACGCAGGGGGCGCTGCAGGCGATCCGCGTGATCGGTGCCAGCGGCCACAACCTGCGCGACGTGACGGTGGAGTTCCCGGTCGGCCTGCTGACCTGCGTGACCGGCGTGTCCGGCTCCGGCAAGTCCACGCTGGTCAACGACACGCTCTACAAGGCGGTGGCGCGGCAGCTGTACCGCGCGCACGACGAGCCTTCGGCGCATGCCGAGATCCAGGGCATCGAGCATTTCGACAAGGTCATCAACGTCGACCAGTCGCCGATCGGGCGCACGCCGCGCTCCAACCCGGCCACCTACACCGGCATGTTCACCGCGATCCGCGAGCTGATGGCCGAGATGAACGTCGCACGGGAGCGCGGCTACGGGCCGGGGCGTTTCAGCTTCAACGTCGCCGGTGGCCGCTGCGAGGCTTGCCAGGGCGATGGCGTCAAGAAGGTGGAGATGCACTTCCTGCCGGATGTCTACGTGCCCTGCGACGTCTGCCACGGCCAGCGCTACAACCGCGAGACGCTGGAGGTGCAGTACAAGGGCCGCAACATCGCGCAGGTGCTGGACCTCACCGTCGAGGCGGCGGCCGAGTTCTTTGCCGCGGTGCCGACGATCCAGCGCAAGCTGCAGACGCTGCTGGATGTCGGCCTGTCCTACATCCGCCTGGGGCAGTCGGCCACCACGCTGTCCGGCGGCGAGGCGCAGCGCGTCAAGCTGGCGCTGGAGTTGTCCAAGCGCGACACCGGGCGCACGCTCTACATCCTGGACGAGCCCACGACCGGGCTGCACTTTGCGGACATCGCGCTGCTGCTGAAGGTGCTGCAGCACCTGCGCGACGCCGGCAACACCATCGTCGTGATCGAACACAACCTGGACGTCATCAAGACTGCCGACTGGCTGATCGACATGGGGCCCGAGGGCGGTGCCGGCGGCGGGCAGGTGGTGGGCGTGGGCACGCCGGAGGCGATCGCGGCGTTGCCGCAGAGCCATACCGGGCGCTATCTGGCGCGACTGCTGCGGTAGGCGGTACGGGATCCTGCACGCTGCGTGCGGGCAAAGCCTGTCGCCCGGGCCGAACCCGCGACCGCGCCCCATACTGCGGGCAGCGCCGTGGACAGGCGCATCCGGGAGCCCCCATGACCCTCGCTGAACAGGAAGCCCTGCTGGCCATCGCCTTGTTCGCCGCCTATGCCGACGGTG
>JAEUOX010000466.1 GCA_016790475.1 Rhodoferax sp.
CAGCCCCTCCTGGAAGATCTCGGTGGAGCCGATCGAGTTGCTGCCCGGCACGATGCCGCCGATGTCGTTCAGGTGCGCCACCGTCGTGGCCCAGCCCTCGATCGTGCCGTCGATGAAGATCGGCCGCACGATGTACATGTCCGGCAGGTGCTGGCCGGCCGCCAGGTAGGGGTCGTTGAAGATGAACACGTCGCCGGGCACCGCACCCGCCGCATGGTGGCGCACCAGGTTGTCCATCGCGTCGAAGAAGCTGCCCAGGTGCAGTGGCGTCGTCAGCCCCTGCGCCAGCGTGTGGCCCTGCGCGTCGCAGATGGCGGTGGAGTAGTCCATCGCGTCCCGCACGATGCTGGAGAAGGCGGTGCGCATGATGATCAGCGCCAGTTCGTCGGCGATGGTGTCCAGCGCGTTCTTTACCAGCTCCAGCAGGAAGGGGCTGATCGGGGGCGGGCGGGCGGTATCGGTGGGGGCAGAGTTCATGGCGGCGTCCTGCGGGCGGGGTCGCTCAGGGGTCGATGTCGATCACGATGTTGCCGGCGGCATCCCGATGCGCGGCGGCATCCGGCGGCACGACGGTGGTGCCGTCGTACTCCTCGACGATGAAGGGTCCGCGGCGCGGCACCGCGGACAGCGCCGCGCGGTCGAGCACCGGCACCGGATGGGTGCCGCGCTCCGGACCGAAGTAGGCGGTGCGGGGTGCTGCCGCCGCGGCGCTGGCCAGACGCGGCCGCACGCGCACTGCGCGGGGCGGGCCGTCGGCCTGGTGCGCCGTGCCGGTGACCTCGATCGCGACCATCTCGACACCGTCGCCGTCGGCGGCGCGATGGCCGTAGGTTTGCTGGTGCTCCGCCTCGAAGGCCTCGGCCAGCGCCGCCAGCGTGCCATGGCTCAGCGGGCCGGGAGGCAACGGCACCTGCAGTTCGAAGGCCTGCCCGATGTAGCGCATCGCAGCGGCATGGCGCAGCTGCAGCGCGTCCGCCGGCAGGCCCAGCACTGCGGCGACCTGCTGCTC
>JAEUOX010000477.1 GCA_016790475.1 Rhodoferax sp.
GACAGCGGCGTCAAGGTCGTGGTCGGCCTGCGCAAGGGCGGCGCCTCCTGGCCGAAGGTCGAGAAGGCCGGCCTGAAGGTGGCCGAGGTGGCCGACGCGGTCAAGGCCGCCGACGTGGTCATGATCCTGCTGCCGGACGAGCAGATCGGCGCCGTCTACAAGAACGACGTCGAGCCGAACATCAAGCCCGGCGCCTCGCTGGTGTTTGCCCACGGCTTCAACGTGCACTACGGCCTGGTCACGCCCCGTGCCGACCTGGACGTCTGGATGGTCGCCCCGAAGGCGCCCGGCCATACCGTGCGTGGTACCTATGTGCAGGGCGGCGGCGTGCCGCACCTGATCGCGGTGGCGCAGGACAAGTCCGGCCGCACCCGCGAGCTGGCGCTGAGCTACGCGATGGCCAATGGCGGCGGCAAGGCCGGCATCATCGAGACCAACTTCCGCGAGGAGACCGAGACCGACCTGTTCGGTGAGCAGGCCGTGCTGTGCGGCGGCACCGTCGAACTGATCAAGGCCGGCTTCGAGACGCTGGTCGAGGCGGGTTATGCGCCCGAGATGGCCTACTTCGAGTGCCTGCACGAGCTCAAGCTGATCGTTGACATGATCTATGAAGGCGGCATCGCCAACATGAACTACTCGATCTCTAACAACGCCGAGTACGGCGAGTACGTGACCGGTCCGAAGATCGTTACCGCGGCCACCAAGGACGCGATGCGCCAGTGCCTGAAGGACATCCAGACCGGTGAGTACGCCAAGAGCTTCATCCTGGAGAACAAGGCCGGTGCGCCGACGCTGCTGAGCCGCCGCCGCCTGATGTCCGAGCACCAGATCGAGACCGTGGGCGAGACGCTGCGGGCGATGATGCCCTGGATCAAGAAGAACAAGCTGGTCGACCAGACCCGCAACTGATCTTCGCTTCAGGCGAGCATCCCGGGGGCCACTGCGGTGGCCCTTTTTGTTGGAGGGTGGGCCGGGGCCGGGCTGCCGCAGGGCTGCCGTACACTTGCGTTCCGGCCGGCTGGCAGCGGCCCGGGGCCGCTGGCCCCCCACCCATGGCGCCCGTCTGGCGGGCTGGAGGTTTTCATCATGCCGGAAGGCACAGATTCGGAGTTGGGCGACGGCGAGGTCGTGCTGGTGCGCAAGCGCCGCAAGGGCCTGTATGTGCTGCCCAACCTGGTGACCCTGGCGGCGCTGTTCGCCGGGTTCTATTCGATCGTGATGGCCATGAACGGCCGTTTCGACATGGCCGCCGTCGGCATCTTCTGTGCGATGGTGCTCGACAGCATGGACGGCCGCGTGGCCCGCATGACCAACACCCAGAGCGCGTTCGGCGAGCAGATGGACTCGCTGTCCGACATGGTGTCCTTCGGTGCGGCACCGGCGCTGATCTCCTACGAGTGGGCGCTGCGCGGCCTGGGCCGCTGGGGCTGGATCGCCGCCTTCGTCTACTGCGCCTGCGCCGCGCTGCGGCTGGCGCGCTTCAACGTCAACACCGGCGTCGTGGACAAGCGCTATTTCCAGGGCCTGCCGTCCCCCGCGGCGGCGGCGCTGCTGGCCGGTTTCATCTTCCTGATGACCGAGCTCGGCATCAAGGGCCCGGCCGTCGCCTGGCCGATGTTCGGTCTGGCGCTGTACGCCGGGCTGACGATGGTCACCAACGTGCCGTTCTACAGCTTCAAGGACCTCAGCATGAAGCGCAGCGTGCCCTTTGCCGCGATCGTGCTGATCGCGCTGGGCATTGCCGCCATCAGCGTGGATCCGGCCTCGGTGCTGCTGATGGTGTTCGTGGCCTACGGCATCAGCGGCTACGTCGTCTACATCTGGCGCAAGGCCAAGGGTCTGCAGACCAGCGTGATCAGCACCTCCACCGACGAACCCGACGAGCGCGGCCTGCACTGAGCCCGCCCGCGCCCCGACGCCCCGAACCCAGGAGCCCCCGATGAGCGACAGACTCGTGATCTTCGACACCACGCTGCGTGATGGCGAACAGTCCCCCGGTGCCTCGATGACCCGCGACGAGAAGCTTCGCATCGCCCGGCAGCTGGAGCGGCTGCGCGTCGACGTCATCGAGGCCGGCTTCGCGGCCAGCTCCAACGGCGACTTCGAGGCGGTGCAGGCGATCGCCAACGCGATCAAGGACTCCACCGTCTGCTCGCTGTCCCGTGCCAACGACAAGGACATCGCACGCTCGGCCGCGGCGCTCCAGGGCGCCAACAGCGCGCGCATCCACACCTTCATCGCGACCTCTCCGCTGCATATGGAGAAGAAGCTGCGCATGACGCCCGACGAAGTGTTCGAGCAGGCCCGCCTGTCGGTGCGCTTCGCGCGCAATCTGGTGGCCGATGTGGAGTTCAGTGCCGAGGACGGCTTTCGCAGCGACCCGGATTTCCTGTGTCGCGTGTTCGAGGCGGTCATTGACGAGGGCGCCACCACCATCAACGTGCCGGACACCGTCGGCTACGCAATCCCCGAACTCTATGGCGAGTTCCTGCGCAGCCTGCGCGAGCGCATTCCCAACAGCGACAAGGCGATCTGGTCGGTGCATTGCCACAACGACCTGGGCATGGCGGTGGCGAACTCGCTGGCCGGCGTGAAGATCGGCGGCGCGCGCCAGGTCGAATGCACGATCAACGGACTGGGCGAGCGCGCCGGCAACTGTTCGCTGGAGGAGATCGTGATGGCGATCCGGACCCGCAAGGACTACTTCGGACTGGACATGCGCATCGACCCCCAGCACATCCTGGCCGCCAGCCGCATGGTCAGCCAGACCACCGGCTTCGTCGTGCAGCCGAACAAGGCCGTCGTGGGCGCCAATGCCTTCGCCCATGCCTCCGGCATCCACCAGGACGGCGTGCTGAAGGCCCGCGACACCTACGAGATCATGCGCGCCGAGGACGTCGGCTGGTCCGCCAACAAGATCGTGCTGGGCAAGCTCAGCGGGCGCAACGCCTTCAAGCAGCGCCTGGTGGAGCTCGGCGTGACGCTGGACAGCGAGGCCGACATCAACACCGCCTTCGCGCGCTTCAAGGAGCTGGCGGACCGCAAGAGCGAGATCTTCGACGAGGACATCCTGGCGCTGGTCAGCGACGAGAGCGTCACCCGGGAGAACGAGCACTACGGCTTCGTGTCCCTGTCCCAGCACAGCGAAACCGGCGAGCGGCCGCAGGCCACGATCGTGTTCACGGTTCAGGGCCGCGAGGTGCGGGGCTCGGCCGAGGGCAATGGTCCGGTCGACGCGTCGCTCAAGGCGATCGAATCCCATGTGCACAGTGGCGCGGAGATGGTGCTTTATTCGGTGAACGCGATCAGCGGCTCCACCGAGAGCCAGGGGGAGGTCACGGTGCGACTGCAGGACAGCGGGCGGGTCGTCAACGGTGTGGGTGCCGATCCGGACATCGTCGTGGCCTCCGCGAAGGCCTATCTGAATGCATTGAACAAGCTTCAAAGCAAGGCCGAACGCGTGCTGGCCCAGGGCTGAAGTTGAGGCCACCCGGTGACCACATTAAAAAGTGCGCGCAAGTACTTGATCTGGCGAGACTTTCTTGTTTAAACTCGGAGCATCCCCGCGCGGCGCCACGCTGGCCGCCCGATCTCCCTACTGCCGAGGTGCCCTGTGACCAAGACCCTGCGACTGCTTGCCCTCGCCCTGTTGAGCCTTTCGCTGCTGGCGCCCGCAGCGCACGCCCAGAAGGTCAAGCGTGAGCCTGCCAGTGCCGTCAAGGAGCCGCGCAAGGCCTCCGCCGCCAAGCGCAAGCCGGCCAAGGTCAATGTGGCCAAGCGCAGCAAGCCCTCCACGGCCGTGGCCAGCCGAAAGCGCAAGGGGCCGGTGCTGGCGGCAGCGCCCGAGCGCCCGTCCTTCGGCCAGCTGGCCGGCCTGCGCGGGCAGCAGGATGCGCTGGACATCAAGTCCAGCGTGGCCCTGGTGATCGACCAGGACACGCAGGAGGTGCTGTTCAGCAAGAACGAGCAGGCGGTACTCCCGATCGCCTCGCTGACCAAGCTGATGACCGGCCTGATCATCTCCGAGGCCAAGCTGCCGATGGACGAGAGCATCGTCATCACGCAGGACGACGTCGACACCGAGAAGGGCAGCCGTTCGCGTCTGCGTGTGGGTGCCGAACTGACGCGCGGCGAACTGATGCACCTGGCACTGATGTCCAGCGAGAACCGCGCGGCCCATGCGCTGGGCCGCACCTACCCGGGTGGCATGACCACCTTCGTCGCGCTGATGAACGCGCGCGCCAAGAGCCTGGGCATGACCGACACACGCTATGTTGAGCCGACCGGTCTGTCGAGCAAGAACCAGTCCAGCGCCCAGGATCTGGCCACGCTGGTCAATGTCGCCTCCGGCAACACGACGCTGCGCGAGCTGTCCACGTCGCCGCACCATGAGGTGGAGATCGGCAGCCGCACGCTGCAGTTCAACAACACCAACCGGCTGGTGAGCAACCCGTCCTGGCAGATCGGCCTGCAGAAGACCGGTTACATCGCCGAGGCTGGCCGCTGCCTCGTGATGCAGGCCACGGTGGCTGGTCGCAAGCTGATCATGGTGTTCCTGGATTCCACCGGCAAGCTGACCCGGCTGGCCGACGCCGAGCGCGTGCGCCGCTGGGTCGAATCCACACCCGCCAAGCCGGTCGGCTGAGGCTGCGTCGGCGCCCCTCAGCGGCGTTGTTCTTCCGGCGCGAAGCCGAGCGTATCGGAGATCTGCCGGGCGGTGGCCTGCAGCTGGCCCAGCCAGCTGTCGTCCAGCCGGCTGGCCGGCGCCGAGATCGACAACCCGGCCACGAGCTTGCCCTGGTCGTCGTAGATGCCGCAGGCCATACAGCGCACCCCCAGCTCCAGTTCCTCGTTGTCCAGCGCGTAGTGCATCTGTCGCACCCGGTTGAGCTCGCGCTCCAGGGCCGGCAGCTGCGTGATGCTGTTCTTCGTCTGCCCATGCAGGCCGGTGCGCGTGGCATAGGCCCGGATGCGCGTGGCGTCGTCCGCCGACAGGAACAGCTTGCCGGTCGAGGTCAGGTGCAGCGGTGCCCGCCCGCCGATCGCCCGCACCACCTGCATGCCGGAGCGCTCGCTGTAGGCCCGCTCGACATAGATGATCTCGTCCCCCTGGCGCATGCTCAGGTTCACCGGCTGCTGGATGCGCTTGTGCAGTTCGCGCATCGGCAGCAGCGCGGCGTCGCGCACGTTCAGGCGCCCCTTCACCAGATTGCCCAGCTCCAGCAGCCGCATGCCCAGCCGGTAGCTGCCGGGCTGCGAGCGCTCGACGAAGCGGCCGATGGCCAGATCGTTCAGGATGCGGTGCGCGGTGGACGGGTGCAAGCCGGTCTTCTCGGCGATGTCCTTCAGCGAGATCGCGTCTTCGCGCGAGGCCAGCACATCCATCAGAGCGAACATGCGCTCCAGCACCTGCACCGCAGGCGTGGCCGTGGTGTCGGCGTCGGTCTTCTTCACGGCGTGGGCGCAGCGGCCGTGGCATCGCGGGCGGAGGGGGCCACCCAGGTGCTGCCCAGCAGCATCTGCTGCGGGTGGAAGCGCGCCTTGTAGTTCATCTTGGCGCTCGCCTCGATCCAGTAGCCCAGGTACAGATACGGCAGGCCGAGCTCGCGCGCCTGCGCAATCTGCCACAGCACGTTGTAGGTACCGTAGCTGGCCCGCGGGTCTGGGTCGTAGAAAGTATAGACCGCCGAGATGCCGTCCTCCAGCACGTCCAGGATCGAGACCATGCGCAGCACGCCGGGCCGGCCGTCCGGCCCGGGCGGCTCCCGGAACTCGACCAGGCGCGAATTGACGCGGCTCTGCAGCAAGAACTGGGTGTACTGCTCCACGCTGTCATGGTCCATACCGCCGCCGGCGTGGCGGCCATTCTGGTAGCGCAGGTAGAGCTGGTAGTGCTCCGGGCTGAAGCTCAGCCGCGTGACACGTGCCTGCAGCGACTGGTGCCGCACCCAGGCGCGGCGCTGGCTGCGGTCCGGGCGGAACTCCGCGGCCAGCACCCGCAAGGGCACGCAGGCCTGGCAACTGCCGCAGTGCGGCCGGTAGGTGAACAGCCCGCTGCGGCGAAAGCCCTGGCTGACGAGCTCGGAGTAGGTGGCGTTGTTGATCAGGTGGCTTGGGGTCGCCACCTGGGAGCGGGCCTGCCTGTCGCTGAGATAGCTGCAGGGGTAGGGCGCCGTCGCGTAGAACTGCAGGGTCTGGAGCGGGAGGTCCTTGAGATGGGTCACGGGTCGCCGGGCGTGTCTGGAAGGATTGCGTGCCAGTATAGAGGGTCGAATTGCCAGGCCGGGCCGGCCTCCGCCTGCGCGGCCTGCGAGCGGGCGAGGAACTCGGCGCGGTCCATTTCCGCAGCGCCCAGCGAGGCCAGATGCGGGGTGTTCTGCTGGCAGTCGATCTGCGGGATGCCATGCACGCGGCAGAAGGCCACCAGCCCTGCGAGCGCGATCTTGGAGGCGTCCGGCTGCAGGCTGAACATTGACTCGCCGAACACCGCCCGCCCGATCGCGACGCAGTACAGGCCGCCGACCCGCTGGCCGTCGATCCAGGTCTCGACGCTGTGCGCGTGGCCGGCTGCATGCAGCGCGGTGTAGGCGGCCTGCATCGGCGGCAGGATCCAGGTGCCCGGCGCACCACGGCGCCGGGACTCGGCACAGGCGCGCATCACATCGGCAAAGCCGTGGTTGAAGCGCAGCTCGCAGTGCGGGCTGCTGCGGAACTTTTGCAGCGTCTTGCGCAGCGAACGGTGCAGCCGGAACCGGCCCACCTGCAGCACCATGCGCGGGTCCGGGCTCCACCAAAGCACCGGCTGGCCTGCGCTGAACCAGGGGAAGATGCCCTGGCGGTAGGCTTGGAGCAGCGTCTGCACATCGAGTGCGCCGCCGGACGCGAGCAGGCCCGGTGCACCGGTGTCCATGTCCCAGGCCTGCTGCACCGGGGGAAACGGGTCACCCGGCTCCAGCCAGGGCAGAGTCGGGCGGGCAGGGCGGCGGCGCAGCATGCCCGGGACTGTATCCCAGTGCGGGTAGAATCCGTCGCTTGTCGGGGTGTAGCGCAGCCTGGTAGCGCATCTGGTTTGGGACCAGAGGGTCGAAGGTTCGAATCCTTTCGCCCCGACCATTTCACAAGGGTTAGCCGGTTAGCACCTGCTAACCTTTTCTCTTTTGCGCGACTTTTGCGCGACTTTTTTTGCCACTTCAGCCGTTCGCCACCCGAAGGACCATGGTGCGGTCCCGGGTCTCGAGCACCGCATTGGCAGCCTCAGGCAACTTGGCGTCACAAGGTCGCCAGCACGCGATCATGAAGGCCCTGAAAACCGTCCCCGATGCAGTCATCGGCCTTGTTCGGGATGGGATCAGGGGGGCCAGCTGGCCCCCACGCGTCAGGCCATCTAACGAACGCCGTCCGCATCCCGGCGTCCTGCGCGGCGTTAAGGTCGATGTTGTGGCAAGCCACCATGAGGATCGATCGCGGAGGCAGGTTCAGCCAGCATGCCGCAGCCTGGCAGGCCAGTGCGTGGGGCCTGTAGATGCCGATCATTTCGCACGAAACGACAGAGTCCCATGCAATGCCGTTGCGGCGCGAGACGGCGACGACGCTCCCGGCTTGCCATGACACGGGTGAGACTCATGGATCGGCGTTCCACCGTCGCCGGATATCCGCAAGGAATGCTGCCTTGTCGTGGGTCATGGCCTGAACGACGGCCGGCGGCGCGTCCGTCTGCGCATGGCGCGCGGACCAGATCACGAGCTCCACCAGTACGGGTGCGAGATCGATGCCCTTGCCGGACAGGCGATAGAGGAAGCGACGCGCGTCCGCCGGATCTCGCTGTTTCTCGATGATGTCCGCTGCTTCGAGCTTGCGCAGCCGATCTGCCAGGACGTTCGACGCGATGCCTTCCCCACCGGTCAGGAAGTCGTTATAGGTCCGTCGGTCCTTGAACATCAAGTCGCGCACGATCAGCAAGGACCAAGCGTCACCCAGCAGGTCCAGCGCGATGCTGATCGGGCAGCCTGACCTAGGTTGACGGTGCCTGGTGAATCTGGTCATTGGAGCCATCATCGATATCGCTTGCAATTGACAAGTTAAATGCTAGACTGGGCGCGTAGTCATTGCCGCGCCGCGCCGGGCGCACCCCGTGGGAGGTCGACATCATGCGCAGATCCTTCTGGCTCGCCGTTCTCGCCTAATTTGGTACCGACGTTTCCGCTGGGCTACTTCTGGCATCTTGTCACCTTCGCGGATCGCTATCACCGGCTCGAGATGTACAGGGAGGAGGTCCTCATTCCACTGGGTCTGGCCTCGATGGTGATCCAGGCGGTGGTCTTCGCGCGGGCCTATCCGCGCCTGTTTCCTGTGAACCGCATCCCTTGGCAGCGGGGCGCCATCGCGTTCGGCAGCATCTTCGGTGTCCTGGCCTGGTCGTTCGTCGTGCTGCCCGTGGCGGCCAAGTACCGCATGGCCTCGGTGCAGGATTTCATGCTGCTGGAGACGTGCTTCACGGCGCTGCAGTTTGCAGTCGTCTCGCCACTGATTGCGCTGGCCCATCGGTCTGGTGAGCGCCGGGCGGGATCTACCGTTTCGGTCTGAACTGTCACGGAGCGCGTCCTCCACCCCGAACCTGGCCGACTGGACCCGCGTGGCAAGGCGCCTGCGCGGTGGCGTGGTCGAGAAGGCGATCGGGCCCAGCGGCCTCATCCAAATCTTGCGCGCCCCTTTCCCACGTCAGCTGGGCCACGCCCTCATGGGGCCGCCCGCATCACCCGCGTCCATAGCGAGCGATTGAATTCCTTGTCCGGCGTCGCCTGGCCGGTGCGCACCACGATCAGGTCTCTGGCTGGCACAACGAAGAGCTTGCGGTCCAGTGCGCCCAGGGCCATGACCATGTCGGCCGGTGCGTCAGGCACCAACGCACCTTCGCGTCGTGGTGCGCCACTGCCGATGGCTAGCACGTGGCCGCTGCCATTGAGCCACCACAGGTGGCCGTATGCGGGGTTGGTGGATGTCCGGCGGAACAGGGCGCGCAGCTGCGCCGATGAGATCACCTGGCGGCCATCGATCGCGCGGCCAGCGTCCAGGATCATCTGGCCCACCTTCGCAATGTCGCGCGGCGTGGTGACCAGGCCGATGGGGTTGCCCACATCGCCCAGCGCGGCCGGGCGAAGGCGCCAGGAGGTGTCGCCCATGCCCAGCGGTGCAGTCAACCAATCGCGCGTGAGGTCGTCGAGCGTGCGTTTCGACGCGGCTTCGAGCACCCGCTTGAGCATGGCATAGGCGGGCGTGTTGTAGAAGAAGCGCGCGCCGGGTTCTGCCTCGCTTGTCAGGTCTTCCTTCAGTCCCGAATTCATCTCCAGAAGGTGGCGCACGCGGACCTTCGCTTCGGTTTCGGGTGCGGTCCGGCTCCAACCGATGCCGACGTAGGTGGACACTGCGTTGTCGATGTCCAGCAGGTGCCGGTCCACGGCAATGCCTGCCAGGATGGCGACGAAGCTCTTCTGCTGCGAGGCGACGTCTTCCAACAGCGCGCCACTGGGCGCCTGGCCATGGACGAAGGCCGCCTGGAAGTTCGCTGTCGCCGGGTCACGGGGCAGCGGCCAGTTGGTTTCGACCAGGATGCGGCGCTGGTGGATGATGAGAAAGCCGGTTGTCTTCTGCCCGCGCACATAGTCCACCACCTGCTGCAGCGCCTCGGCCTTCCAGCCTGCGCTGGCCGGGTCCGCTGGCGTTGGGTCCGCAAGGCGCGTGCCACTGCCACCGGCGCAGCCGCCCACCATGGAACTGGTGGCAACGATGGTGGCGATGCAAGCCGCCGAGGCATGGCCACGGAGCGTGCTGCGGGTGGCTGAGGTTCGGCTGGGCGGCATGCTGGTTTCTTCGTCTTTGGATGGATCGTCAGGGCTCGGGAAAGCCGCCCAGTTCGAACAATTGCTCCCGCTTCTTGAAGTCAAAGTGGATGTCGAAGACGACTCCATCGGTGCGGTAGACCAGTTGCCCAAGGCAGATGACCTCCTTGCGGCCATTGAGAAAGATGCGCCGCACCCGAACGACTGGGTCGTTCAGTCGTATTCCCAGTTCGGTGGCTTCGCTGGGGGTCGATGCCATGACCCTGAAGGTTTGGCGCACGTTGCGCAGACCGGCGGCACGGGTGTCGTACAGCAGCGTGCTCACGAGCTCGGTCCGCCACGCCTTCTCCGGCACAGCCGCGTGAATCCTGGCCCCGACCAGGAACTCGCCGATGGTGAAGGGCTTGCCGCCACGCAAGAACAGCCGCTTCATGTAGTGATACTCGCTGAGCGCTTGTCCGTCGTCAGATGACAAGGCCAGTTCGCCACGCGATGGATGCGATGCCAGGACCTTGAAGGTGAGCTGATCGATCCGACCGGCCGGCGTCGCAGTCAACTGGTAGGGGCCTGGTCGCTGGTCCGCTGGCCTGGCCGTCACGAAGGTGCCTCGCCCGCGGGTTGCGGCGACCAGCCCGTCCTTCTCCAGACTGGCGATGGCTTGGCGCACGGTCATCGGCGACACGCCGAAGGCCGCGACGAATTCCTTCAGCGTTGGCAATTGGTCTCCGGCCTTCAGCACCTGATCGTCGATCTGCCTGCGGATGACCGAGGCAAGCTGGACGTAGTAGGGCGTTCCGTCGTCGCGCATCCCGCGCAGGCGTCGGCGCTCGTCGGCCGGCAAGGGAGCAGCCTGCGTGCTGGCAGCAAGGTCGGATTTCGCATCGACGTGGGACATGGTTCGATTTTCGGGGCTGATCGATGGCTGGTGGCAGGATTCAATTCTAGTGCTATAGTGCTAGAACTAGATCACAAGTTGGACCGAACGAAGTAGATCTGGTGGCTGCCAGGGGCGCATGCGCAAACCGCGGCGGCACAGGCAATTCCCGAGACTTCCTGGCCAGGAGGGCCCCTATGAAAAACTGGATCCGAGGTTCCGTCACAGCAGTCGCCATCGTATGGGGTCTTGCCGTTGGGCAAGCGGCTGCGCAGGGAGGCGGCACGTTCAAGTATGCGGAGCAGGTGAAGTTGATCACCATGGACCCGCAGCGGCAAAGCGGCAGCGGCGTGCCGTTCCTGCGGCCGGTGTACGAGACACTGTTCGAGATGTCGCCCAACGGAACACCGATGCCGCTGTTGGCCACCGACTACCGGCTCGAAGGATTGAAGCTGACCGTCACCTTGCGCAAGGGCGTCAAGTTCAGCAACGGCGAGGCGTTCAACGCGGACGTCGCTGTCGCAAACATCGAGCGCGGCGTCAAGATCGGCATCATCGAAGGCCTGAAGACCGTCGCTGGCGCCGAGAAGGTCGACGATTTCACGATCCGCATCAACCTGAAGGAACCCGACCCTGCCATTCTCAACAGCCTGAGCTACACCGGTGGCATGATGATGGCGCCAGCGGCAATGGCCGACGCGGGCAACATCCGCAATCCGATCGGAACGGGCCCCTATGTGCACAGCAAGGCCGATTCGCGCGAGGGTGAAGTCCAGGTCTACATGCCGAACCCGACCTACTGGGACAAGGACAAGATCGGGTTGGCGCGCTATGAAGTCTGGGAGATGCCGGACGATACCGCGCGCCTGAATGCACTCAAGACGGGCCAGATCGATGCCGGCAATTGGCTCGCCAACCCGCAGGCGGCCATCATTGACCGCTCAGCCGATCTGAAATTGATCCGCAATACCGGAGGCCTCAACTACCACGTCATCATCGCCGACAGGGAGGGCACCCGCATTCCGGCGTTCGCCGACCGCAACGTTCGGCTGGCGATGGCCCACTCCATCAACCGCGCGGCGTTCGGGCGCGCCGTCCTGTTCGGCTTGGGTGTGGATTCCTACCAACCTTACGGCAAGGGCAACTGGGCCTACAACCCGGCCGTCGAGGGCGCCTACGCCTATGACCTGGCCAAGGCCAGGGACCTGATGGCCAAGTCGGCATTCCCCAAGGGTTTCACTTTCGACATGCCGTCCATTCCGATCTACAAGTCCCGGCTGGAGGCATTGGCCGGCTTCTTCAAGGAAATCGGAATCACCATGAACATCGTGCCGCAGGAGCCCGGCACGCTCGCGCGCGTCAGTCGGACGACCAATTTCCCGGCGACCAACCTGGTCTGGGCCACCAACACGGATCCGAAGTTCCTGGCCCTGCGCTACGTGTTCGAAGATGCGGCCTACAACCCGTTCAAGGCCAAGCCCAGCCCGGAGTTGCTGGCGTTGGCCAAGCAGGGGCTCGATTCGGCTGACGTCAAGGTCAGGGCGCCGGCCTACCAGAAGATGGCTGAGCAACTTGCCAAGGACGCGTTCCTCATCTTCGTGTCCGACACACCCATCCTGATCGGTGCCACCAGCAAGACCGCGAGCAATCCCACGGTCGTGTACCGCTACGGCGAGGATTCGATCAACCTGCGCGGCCTCAAGGCGAACCGCTGAGGATCGCGCTGGATGCTCCGACTTGTCGCCCAGCGCCTCCTGGCGTTGGGGCCCCTGCTGTTGATCGTCTCGATCCTGACGTTCTCCTTCACGTCATTGCTGCCCAGCGATCCGGTCGACCTGATTCTCGGCGACACGGGTACGCAGGAGCAGCATGCCATGCTGCGCGAACGCCTGGGTCTCAACCAGCCGATCCATGTCCGCTATGCCCAATGGCTCGGCAAGGCCTTGACCGGTGATCTCGGCACATCGTTCTTCAGCAGCGTGCGCGTGACCGACGCCGTGCTGCAGCGTCTTCCGGTCACCGCCTCGCTCACGGCGATTGCGGCCTTGATCGCGATCGTGGTCGGGGTCTCGGCCGGCATCGCCGCAGCGCTGCGGCCGCAGTCCCTGGTGGATCGCCTGGCGACCCTCGGCGCCACCGTCGGCCAGGCGGTGCCGAACTTCTGGTTTGGTCTGATCCTGGTTGCAATCTTCGCCGTGTGGCTCCGCTGGTTTCCGGCGACGGGCTTCGCCCGGTTTTCGGAGTCGCCCTGGAACTGGCTGCGTAGCGTGACGCTCCCCTCACTGGCGCTCGGGCTTGCGTCCAGTGCCGCGATCGCCCGGCAGGTGCGCTCGGCCATGGTGGGGGTGCTGCAGCAGGACTACATCCGAGCGGCGCGCGCGCAGGGCTTGTCCAGGCCGCGGTACATCCTGAAGCATGCGTTGACCAATGCCATGATCCCCGTGGTCGCCGTCCTGTCGTTCCAGATCACGGTGCTGCTGGGTGGCGCCTTGGTGGTCGAACAGGTCTTTGCGATCAACGGCCTGGGCACACTCGCGATCGGGGCCGTGCGCCAGCAGGACATCCCGATGCTGCAGGGCCTCGTGCTGGTCATGGTCGGTCTGGTGGTCGCCGTCCAGATCGTGACGGATGTCGTTTACGGCCTGCTCAATCCCAAGGCGCGGCCGACATGAACCCGGCTCCTGCCCAAACCCGGGCTGTCCGGAACGCCCGCATCCGCTGGCGCCTGAGCGCATCGTCAGCCATCGTAGCGTTCGCCGCAACGGTCCTGGGGTTGCTGCTGCTGATGGCCTTGCTGGCCGACTGGATCGCGCCCTACGACCCGCTGCGCCAGGACCTGATCGAGGCCCTGCAATGGCCCTCCGCCCGACATTGGCTCGGCACCGACGACCTGGGTCGCGACGTCCTGTCGCGACTGATCCACGGTGCCCGCATCGCGGTCGTGGCGGCGGTGGAGGCGACGTCCATCGCCATCATCCTCGGCGTACCCGTCGGACTGGTGATCGGCTATCGCGGCGGCTGGTGGGACTGGGTGGTGATGCGGGTCGTCGAAGGCGTCGTGTCCATACCCGGCATCATGGTCGCGATCGTGATCATCGCCATCCTGGGGCCCGGACTGCACCGTGCCATGCTGGCGTTGGGCATTCTCTATTCCACTTCGTTCCTGCGCCTGGCCCGCGGCGTCGTGCTGGCCGAGCGCGAAGAAGTCTATGTGCGCTCGGCGCGGGTCATTGGCGCGCCGGACCACCGGATCCTGCTGAGACACATATTTCCGAACATCGCTCCGCCGCTGATCGTGCAGACGACGCTGACGATCGGTGCGGTCCTGTTGGCCGAGGCCGGCCTCAGCTTCATCGGCCTCGGCGTACAGCCTCCCCAGGCCAGTTGGGGCACGATGCTCAACACGGCCGCTGCCTTCATGGACTTGAACTGGTTCCTGGCGATTCCACCCGGTGTCGCCATCATTCTCACCGTGCTGGCGGTCAATCTTCTGGGGGATGTGCTGCGGGACTCGATCGGTCGCGGCATCGCGGCACCGAAGCAGGAGCCGCGCAGCCCTGCGGCGGTCGTGACCGTGGAGGCCACGCCGCCGGCCGCCGGCGCGCTGGTCACCGCACGCGAAGACGATGTGCTGCGGGTCGAGGGCTTGGACGTACGGGTCCGGGTGCGTGATGTCGAGGTGCCGGTGATCACGGACTTGTCATTGACGATCGCACGCGGCGAAACGCTGGGGCTGGTGGGTGAGTCCGGCAGCGGCAAGACCCTGACCGGCCTGGCGATCATGGGATTGTTGGATCCCGCGCTGCGCGTCGCACGCGGCTCCATCCTGTTGAACGGGCGTGCCTTGCAAGGCCTGAGTCAGCAGCAGCTCGAAGCCCACCGCGGCAGCGATGTCGCCATGGTGTTCCAGGACCCCACGACCAGCCTCAATCCGGCCTTCACGGTCGGCAATCAGATCGCGGAGGTGCTGCGGATCAAGCTGGGTCTGTCCCATGCCGATGCACGCAGGCGGGTGGTGCAGTTGCTCGACCGGGTTGGCATTCCACGCGCGGCCGAGCGCGCGAACGCCTATCCGCATGAACTCTCCGGCGGCATGGCCCAACGGGTTGCCATCGCACGCGCACTGAGCTGCAGCCCTTCGCTGCTGATTGCCGATGAGCCGACCACCGCACTGGATGTCACCGTGCAGCAGGAAATCCTGGACCTGTTCCGGGATCTGCAGCGTGAGTTCGGGATGGCGATGCTGTTCGTGACCCATGACCTGGCGGTTGCCGCCGACGTCTGCGACCGCATCAGCGTCATGTACGCTGGCGAGATGGTGGAGATGGCGCAGGTCGATGCGTTGTTCGCCGACCCCCGGCATCCCTACACCCGCGGGCTGCTGTCGGCCATGCCCCATGCGTCCTCCCGGCAGCCGCCGCTTCCGACGATTCCGGGCAATGTGCCGCGCCCCGGGGCCTGGTCGGCAGGATGCCGTTTTTCCGACCGCTGCGATATGCGTGTCGCCGAGTGCGACGCGAGGATTCCGCTCGTCGGCTCCAATCGGCTGGTGCGTTGCGTGCGCGCGCGTCCGAACGAGGTTGCCAGGTGAGTGGCGCCGAGGCTTCGGCAAAGGCGGTTGCGCGGCGTGCCGATGCCGGGCAAAGGCCGCTGCTGGAAATCTCGGAGCTCCAGGTGACCTACTGGCGTCGGTCGCTGCTCGGACTGCGCAGCGGGGCCTTCCATGCCGTGCGCGGCGCGAGCCTGTCGATCCATGCTGGCGAAACGCTGGGCCTGGTCGGGGAGTCGGGTTCGGGCAAGTCGTCGATCGCCAATGCCGTGCTGGGACTGGTGCCGTCGAGCGGCGGATCCATCCGGTTCGCAGACCATGACCTGGGCGCGATGAAGAAGGGCTATCCGCCGGTGGTGCGTAGCCAGATCCAGGCAGTGTTCCAGGATCCCTATTCCTCGCTCAACCCTTCGATGACCGTCGAGGATATCGTGACCGAGCCACTGCGCGTTCATACGACGCTGGACCGCAAGGCGCGCCGGGCCGCAGCGGTCGAGCTGTTGCGGCGGGTGTCCTTGTCCGAAGAGCATCTGCAACGCCATCCGCACCAGTTCTCCGGCGGTCAGCGGCAACGTATCGCCATCGCTTCTGCGCTGGCACTGCAGCCCAAGCTGATCGTGCTGGACGAGCCGGTGAGCGCGCTCGACGTGTCGACGCAGAACCAGATCATCAACCTGCTCTACGAGCGGCGCGACGCCCTGGGCATGGCCTACCTGCTCATCGCGCACGATCTCGCGCTGGTCCACCATATCGCGGACCGCATCGCCGTGATGTACCTCGGCCATATCGTGGAGATCGGACCGTCGGAGCGGGTCTTCAAGTCGCCCGCGCACCCGTACACCCGGGCCCTGCTGGATGCTGTGCCCTTGCTCGACCCGCAGTTGCAGCGGCAAAGGCGGGCGGCACGCAATTCGGCGGCGACCTCCGATGCAGCGCGCGTCGCGGACACGGGGTGTCCCTACCGCAATCGCTGCGTTCATGCCATGCCGCAATGTGCGCGGGCGATGCCACCAGCCTACCCGGTGCCCGATGGCGGCACGGCCAACTGCTACCTGCTGGCCCCGACGCCGGACGCGACGGGCATGCCCCCAGCAAACGGGGGCCAGCGCCCTGGGAGTGCCTCCTGATGTTTCAACCCCTGAACGGCGTGCGCGTCATCGATCTCACCCAGGTTCTGGCCGGGCCGTATGCGGCCTATCAACTCGGACTGATGGGGGCCGAGGTGATCAAGATTGAAGCGCCGGGCGAGGGCGACTGGGCGCGCCACGGCGGCATGCTGCCTGACCTCAATGCCAAGGCCATGGGACTGAACTACCTCACGCAGAACGCGAACAAGAAGTCGGTCGCCCTGGATCTGAAATCCCCGCAAGGCCTGGCGATCATGCAGCGGCTGTTGGCCACTGCCGACGTGTTCATCGAGAATTTTCGTCCGGGTGCCGTGTCGCGGCTCGGCTTGTCGTTCGATGCTGTTCGCGCGATCAAGCCGGATATCGTGTATTGCTCCATTTCCGCCTACGGTCAGGATGGCGAGTTCAGCCACCGGCCGGCCTATGACCACGTCGTGCAGGGAATGTCCGGCATCATGAAGACCACCGGTACGGAGGCTGGCGGCCCGCAAAAGGTCGGCGCGCCGTACGTGGACTACGCCACCGGACTGAATGCGGCCTTTGCCATCGTCTCCGGCTTGCATGAGACCCGCCGGACTGGCAAGGCGGTGCACCTCGACGTGGCCATGCTCGACACGTCGATGCTGTTGATGGCTTCATTGGTGACCAGTCACCTGAGCGCCGGATGGATGCCCAAGCCGGCAGGCAACGAGGCCTGGAGCCAGAGCCCTTCGTCGGGCGCCTTCGAGACTGCCGATGGCCTGCTGATGCTCGCGGCCAACAACGACAAGCAGTACCGTGCGCTTTGCAACGGCATCGGGCGCCCTGACCTCCTCGACGACGAGCGCTGGGCCCAGGCGCCGCAGCGTCAGCTGAATGCTGCGGCACTGCGGTCGGAGTTGGTCGCGATCTTTCGCTCCAACACCGCCCTGCATTGGGAGCGCTTGCTGGATGCGGCCGGTGTGCCGGCGGCCAAGGTGCGGGCGCTGGATGAAACCCTGCGCGAGCGCCATTGCAGCCAGCGGGAGTTCGTGCGACCACTGCGACTGGAAGGCGAGCCTCGCGAGCTTCACTTGCCGACGCTGGGCTTCAAGGTCGATGGCAAGGTGGTGGCTCCGACCTCGTCCCCCCCGACGCTGGGTGGCGACACGCAGGCCGTGCTCCGGAGTCTGGGCTACTCGGACGAAGAAATGCGGCAGTTCCAGGACGATGCGGTGTTCGGTGTTCCTGAGCCTTCTCCTGCCACGAGACCGTGACCTGGGACTGATGCGGCACGTCGCGCGGCGGATGTCGTACCGCGCTTGCGCGGATGCCGGCGCCTACGGGTGGGCCGGCTGCGGGCGGCGCCCGAGCCAGGCCAGCACGGTCTCGTAGAAGCGGTCCGGGTCCAGCGGCTTGGCGATGTGATCGTCCATCCCGGCGGCCAGGCAGGCCTGGCGGTCCTCGTCGAAGGCGTTGGCGGTGGTGGCCAGAATGGGGGTGTCGCGGTTCAGCGCGTCCGCGCGGATCGCCTGCGCGGCCTCCAGGCCGTTCATCCGCGGCATCTGCATGTCCATCAGGATCAGCGCATAGCGTGTCTGCCGCGCCAGTGCCAGCGCCTGCGTGCCGTCCGCGACCAGATCGACCGCCAGGCTGGCGTCCTCCAGCAGGCTGCGCGCGACCGCCTGCGACACCGGCTCGTCTTCGGCCAGCAGCACGCGGGCGCCGGCGTGGCGGGTCTGCAGCTGCTGGCGCGCCGACGGGCGGGTGGCGGCCGGCCCGGTCGGCCCTTCTGGCGCCGCCTGTCGCTGCAAAGGCACCACGAACCAGAAGGTGCTGCCCTGGCCAGGGGTGCTGTCCGCGCCGATCTCGCCGCCCATCAGCCGGACCAGCTGCTTGCTGATCGCCAGGCCCAGCCCGGTACCGCCGTACTTGCGGGTCATGCTGTTGTCGGCCTGCTCGAAGGAGCGGAACAGCCGTGTCATCGCCTCCGGCTCGATGCCGATGCCGGCGTCGCGGACCTCGAAGCGCACTTGCACCACGCCCGCACTCTCGCCCACCTGACGGGCCTGCAGCACCACCTCGCCCTGCGGGGTGAACTTGATCGCATTGCCCACCAGGTTGACCAGGATCTGCCCCAGCCGCAGCGGATCGCCCTGCAGGGGCTGCTGCATCAGGCCCTCCGGAATGTCGACGGACAGGCGCAGGCCTTTGTCGGAGGCGCTTTGGCCCAAGGTGTCGGTGAGGTGCTTCACCACCCCGGCGATCTGCAGCGGCACTGTGTCCAGCGTCATCCGCCCGGCATCGATCTTGGAAAAGTCCAGGATGTCGTTGAGCACGCCCAGCAGCCGCAAGGCAGACAGATTCGCCTTGTCCAGATGGTCCAGCCCCTTGGCGTCGGCCATGCGCCGTCGGGCCAGATCGATCATGCCCAGCACGCCGTTCATCGGCGTGCGCAGCTCATGGCTCATGTTGGCCAGGAAGCTGCTCTTGGCGTGGCTCGCCGCCTCGGCCGCATCGCGGGCCTGGGCCAGATCCTGCTGCTGGCGCGCCTTCTGGGCCAGCAACTGGTTGACGGCCTCCACCAGCACCTTCGCCTCGCCGTCAGCCTGCACGGTGAGCGAGCCGGTGGCGTTGTCGGGCTGCTGGCGCAGCCGGTCGACGGCTTCCACCACCGCCATCAGGGGCCGGATCACGTACCGGGTCAGCGCACCGTAGAGGACGCCCACCCCCAGCAGGATGACCAGGCCGCCCACCCAAAGCACGGTGGTGATGAAGCGGGTCAGGCGGCGGTCCAGGCTCTCCTGGGCCACCGCCACCACCACCGCGCCGGCCGGAATGCCTGTCGCATCCAGGACAGGTCGCACAGTGGCGGCAAAGCTGCGCTCGCGCGCCACGAAGCTGAACTGCTGCTCGGACGCGTTGGCCACCGCGGCCTGCACGACCGGCAGGTCGGGCAGGTGCTCACGGGCCGCGCCGCCACGGTTCTGGAACATCACCCGGCCATCGACGCCATAGACCGCCACGATCTCCAGGTCCTGGTGGATACCTACCGCGCCGTCGCACTGCTCGTCGAAGCCCACGATCTCGTCCGGGCGCAGGCCCAGCGCCAGGATGCGCCCGAACTGCGCCGCCACCTCGTGCGACACTCCTTGATGCGGTTCTCCGCCTCGCCGCGCTGGCAGTACAGTTCGTCGTACAACGCCTCGGGCTCGCCGTGCAGGTTGGTGACGACGAAGCGCGGGTTGGTGCCCTGCTCCCCATACTCCAGCCGCGTGATCACGCGCCGCTCATGCGGCCAGCTCTGGGCCGCGTAGCTGAACTCGCCGATCAGGCGCTCCTTGATGCCGCTGGTCTTGTGGGTATCGGCCAGGGCGGCCTCGGCCACCTCCACCGCCGCGTGCAGCCGCGCGTTGCGCGCCAGACCGATGATGTAGCCCACCTGCGAGCGCTCGCACCACTGCAGCAGCCGGCGCCGACAGAAGCCCGAGTCGGCGCGCACGATGAATCGTGTGGTGGGCCAGGCACGGCGTAGCCGCGTGATGAGCAGCTTGATCACAGCCGCGGCATGCCGCGCACCGTCGATCTTGCTGGCGCGCAGCACGCACGCCAGCATCGCCTGGCCGCAGAACACGTACAGCGGCAGGTAGCAGTGGTGGTCGTAGTAGGCGTGGAACTGCGAGAGCTCTTGCTGGCCGTGCAGCGGCACATCCGAGGCATCGATGTCCAGCACCAACTCTGCCGGCGGCTGTTGGTGGCTGGCGATGAACTGTGCCGCCAGCACCTCGTGCAGCGCCCAGGCCTGCGCGCGCGTGGCGCGGTTCTCAAGCCGGCTGAAGGTGGGGGCCGAGGCGAGTGCCTCGGTGCGCCCCACGGCCGTCTGCATCAGCACATCGCCGCGCAGCGTCTGGTGGTCATTCAAGTCCTCGTAGCCGCAGCACAAACCGTACAGCCGTTGCGCCAACAGGTCGCGCAGCGAGTGGGTGATGCGCTCGGGGTCGCGCGGATCGGGAATCGCCGCGGCCGCCGCGCGGCTCAGGCCCAGATGCGCATCGACCTGAAGCAACAGCAGCAGTCCACCATCGCTGCTGAGGTCCCCACCGCTGAAGTCGGCCTCGATGAGGCGACGACCAAACCGGCCGAAATCGATCTTGAAGTCCGTACACTTTGGCATCGGCAGTCCTCGGTTGTCATAGGGGGTGAGATTCCTATGTCAACGCGCCTCGGCACGAGGCTGCCGACCTATTTCTGGTGAAATATCCGGGCTAGCCCGTCGCCGGAGATGCGGTACCAATGGCCGGGCCGCATCCCGGCGCTCCAACTTGGTGAGGGCGATGGCTTCTAGCCCGTATTATTGCCCGTTGTGGTTGAGGAATGCGGGGCCGGGCTGCGGGTCGAAGCACACCACCACAAACGGCTGGAGCGATTGAGCCGTTGAATCACCCATCCAGCGCTGCCGGCCAATTGGTGCTCAACATCAAGACCGCCTGGCGCAACGGCACCACTGTCTTGGTCACGATTCCGCTGGCGTTGGTTCAGCGGCGTCGCCGTTCAAACGAATGCACCTTCTGTGCTTTCCAGGCGCGTTGCGTGACAGGCCGCCTCGCGGGACCATTTCAGCGCTGCAGATGGTGAGATTGGGTAGTTTGCTGGCGAACATAGACGGGCACGAAAACCCGCGATCCCCGGTTGATCGCTCTTTCACTCATCCAGGTCGACCTTCCCCAGCCTCTGCACCCAAAGGTTCCATGAACGCGGAATCTGACCATCGTTCATGTCGGACGACAACTGCGCTTCTTCCCGATTCAGGAACGTCACGTTGCCCAGAACGCGGCCCGCCATCTGAAGCTTTGCATTGACCTCTGCATAGATCGCGCGGTAGACCGCCTGATCCAGCGAGGTCCCGACCACCGTGGAGCCATGGCCGCGCATCAGCACGCAGCTATGGCTTCCCAGGGATCTTGCCAATGCTGCGCCGAGGTAGGAGCTGCGGATCAGCATGTCCGTGTTGCCGCCGGCGTCGCGGATCTCGAAGTGCGCCGAGCCTTCACCGAGGAAGCCTGCCATGTGGAAGACCGGCCGCAGCGGATTCTGGGTGATCGCGAAGGGGATGACCGACGGCGAGTGGCTGTGGACCACCGCAACCACATCAGGACGCGCGCGGTAGATCTCGCCGTGGATGAAGCGTTCCAGGTAGGGCCGCTCTGTGGTCTGGGATACCGCGTTGCCGTCGTAGTCGTAACACACGATGTCGCGCCGGCGCACCATGCCCGGCGCGCGGTTGCACGAGAGCAGGAACACATCCGGCACGCTGTCGTGTCGGACGCTGGCATGCCCGAGTCCATCGACGATGCCCTGGTCGTACAGGATGCGGTTCGCGTAGACGAGCCGGTCGACCAGGTCGGCGGCGGGTGCGGGGATGGACATGGGTTTCCTTTCAGGTGGACTTCGAAGGCGGAGGTCGGCGCAACGGTGGTCGAGCAGGCATCCTGGATGGGAAGGGAGCGGCGGCAGCTGCAGCTACTCCAGCAGCCCGATGTACTTCGTGCGAGGGCGCACCAGGTAGCCTGCCAGCCGCTGCTCCAAGGCGTGCGCGATCCAGCCGGCGGCACGGCCCACCGCCATGATGCCGCCGGGAGCGCCCACCGGCATGTCCAGGGCGGCCGCGAGGGCCACCAGACCCACCGCCAGGCTGGGCGCCATCTGCATCTTCGCCCTTCCCGCCTCGATGCAGTCCAGCACCAGGCGCGCCCGCGGCGGCATCGACGCGACGCCTTGTGCGAGGGTCAGCAGATGCGCGGCACGCGGATCGATGCCGTCGTAAAGCGGATGGTTGTAGCCCGGGACACCCTCCTTGCGCTCAGCCAGCTCCCACAGCGACTGGACGTAGGCCTTGACCGAATCGACCTGCCGCAGCAGCCGCTCGGCTTCGTCGCACGCGAATCCCGTCAGCGGCCCTTCGAAGGTCCCCAGCGCACTGACGACACAGGCGAACAGGTCCCCTCCTGCCGAGGCCGCGACACGCGCGGCGTAGGTGGACGGGGCCAACTCGTGATCAGCGCTCAGGATCAGCGCCGCGTCGAGCAGGCGCACGACCTCCGCAGACTCCGGCAGGCGCATGCTCCGGGCCAGCAGGGCCGCCACGGACTCCGGCTCCCGGCCCAGGTCGAACTGCGGGCGCGCGCCGAGCAGCCCCATGGCCGTTGCCATCACCTGGATGATCTGCCTGCCGGCCAGGGCCGGCGCGCCGATCGCGTTCTCGGGATTGCGCCCGCAGAACGCGCCGTGGGCCTGAGCCACCAGCGCGAACAACTGCCGCGTCGTGCAGCGCTGCGTGAGCCCCGCCAACGTGGGGACGAGCAGGTCGAAGGCCGAGGGCTGTGGTGGCGGCTGCCAGACCAGCGAATGCCGCGGCAGCGCGCCGGTCCACATCAGTTCGACGCAATCCTCGAAGGGGCGACGGGTGCTTGCCAGCTCCACCGCAAGTTTGCCGCGGTAGCGCGGGCCGGCGGGGTCGATGACCGTGATGGCTGTCTGCACGACCTGGGTGCTGGCCCCCCAGCGCAGGGCGCGATCCGCAGAATCGGCCGAAGGCGTGCTGCCGCGCCGGTTCTGCCGCAACGCCTCGATGTCCTCGCGGTGGTAGAGGCTGGCCTGCGTGCCGGGACGCATCGCCGTGCGGATCAGTCCGCGGCTCACGTACGCATACAGGGTCTGCGTCTTCACTCCGAGCAGCGACGCGGCGCTCTTGGCGTCCAGCATGTCGTCCGCGGAGCCCGCAGCAGTGGGCGGCAGGTCTTCGGTTGCTGCGACAGGCAAGTTCCCTGCAGGAGCGCCGACATTGCGGCGGGAGAACGCGCGGCGGTGGGAGGGGGACATCGTGTGTGGAGGGGTCTGACGATGGGAAGGCGGCCATTATCCCCTATCATCAACCCCAGATTACGACAATCAATATTGATTAAATAATGATTTCAACACTAGAATGCCCTCGCCGGCCCTCCTGCGGATCGGTACGCCGCATCCGGCTGACGGCTCATCTCGAACCACGCCACTAGGAGAACCCCATGTCCCCGCGCTCGATCCTTCCTCTGATTCCCACCGTCGTCCTGTCGGGTCTGTGGCTCGCCTGCGCGCCGGCACTGGCACAGCAGGCTGCCTGGCCCCAGCAAACCATCCGGGTCATCGTGCCGCAACCGCCCGGGGGAGGCACGGACGCGCTCGCGCGCCTGATAGCCGAACGGCTGCAACCCGTCCTCGGGCAGGCACTGGTGGTGGAGAACAGGACCGGCGGGGGGGGCAACATCGGGACCGAACTCGTGGCCCGCGCCAAGCCCGACGGCCATACCTTGCTGCTGACCACCAATACGCACGTGACCAACGTCAGCTTCTTCGCCAAGCTGCCGTACGACCCCGTCAAGGACTTCCAGCCTGTCACGCTCGTGGGCTCGGTGCCCTTCGTGCTCGGCGTGAATGCCACCTCCCCTTACAAGACGGTCAAGGACCTCATCGACGCTGCCAAGGTCAAGCCCGGCGCATTGAGCTACGCTAGCGGGGGGCCGGGCACCCCGCACCAGTTGGCGAGCGAGCTGTTCAAGTCCATGACGGGAACCGATCTCGTGCACGTGCCGTACAAGGGGTCTTCGCCCGCGATGCTTGGCCTGCTCGGCAACGAGGTGGCCATGTCCATCAGCGCCATCAACTCCATGCTCCCGCACATCCGTTCCGGCAAGATCCGCGCGCTCGCGGTGGCACCTGCGCAACGCACGCCCCTGCTGCCCGACGTGCCGACCATCGCCGAAGCCGTGCCGCTGCCTGGTTACGAAATCGACATCTGGTACGGCGTGCTGGCACCCGCCGGCACGCCCAGGGCCATCGTCGACCGGCTGGGACAAGAGATCAACAAGATCCTGCGCGATCCCAGCGTACGAGAGAAGCTTGCGCCCCAAGGCCTGGATCCCACCGGAAGCACGCCGGAGCGTTTTGCGGAAGCGATCCAGTCCGACCTGGTGAAGTACCGCCGGATCGCCAAGGACGCGAACATCGTTCCGGAATAGGCAGACACCATGCAGCAAGCTCCCACGCTCGACAGCAATCGGCGGCGCCTGGCCGAACTGACCCGCCGCCCCTGGCGCATGCTCGTGGGCGGAGCCATGGTCGATGCACGCGGCGGCGAGCGTTATACGACCACTTCGCCAGCCGACGGGCAGCCGCTGGCCGAGGTGCCATTCGCCCAGAAGGCCGACGTCGAGGCGGCGGTGCAGGCAGCCGAGCGCGCCTACCCGACATGGCGCGACACGCCGCTGTCGCAACGCGTCGCGGTGCTGCGCCGCTTCATCGCCGTGCTGGAACAGAACGAGGCCGATCTCGCGCTGCTCGACGCTGCCGACCTGGGCAGCCCCTTCAGCTCGATGCGCAGCGACGTGCACCTGGCCTGCGAGCTGCTCGACTACATCTGCAATGCCGCCGGCGAGGTCAAGGGCCAGAACCTGCCGGGAAGCGGTGGCAACTGGCACATCACCAAGCGCGAACCCTACGGTGTGGTGGGGCGCATCATTCCGTTCAACCACCCGCTGATGTTCGCGGCGTCCAAGATCGGCGCCCCGCTGGTCATGGGCAACACGGTGGTGCTCAAGGTGCCGGACCAGACACCGCTGTCGCCGCTCTACATGGGTGAACTGATCCGCGAGGTGTTCCCGCCCGGCGTGATCAACGTCATCTCGGGCGATGGTCGTACCACCGGCGACGCGCTGGTGCGCCACCCGCGCATCAAGCGCATCGCACTGACCGGCAGCGTCGAGACGGGGCGGCTGATCCAGCGCGCGGCCGCCGAGGTGATGGTCAAGCACGTCAGCCTGGAGCTCGGCGGCAAGAACCCCATGGTCGTGTTTCCCGATGCCGACATCGACAAGGCCGTCGAGGGCGCGGCGCGCGGCATGAACTTCCACTGGTCGCAGGGACAGTCCTGCGGCTCCACCACGCGCTTGTTCTTGCACGAGGACATCCACGACGACTTCGTGCAACGCCTGAAGAAGCGCGTGGAACGCATCGTGATCGGCAACCCGCTGGACCCGGCCACCGAGATGGGCTGCGTGGTGTCCAAGGCGCAGTACGACAAGGCGAGCAGATACATCGCTCTCGGGCTGGAACAGGGGGCGACCTGCCTCACCGGCGGCAGGCCGCCCGAGGGCGCGGAGTTCGCGCAGGGCTACTTCCTGCGGCCCACCGTGTTCACCGCCGTCCGCAACGACATGCGCATCGCCAAGGAAGAGATATTCGGCCCGGTCCTCTCGGTGCTGAAGTGGAGCGACGAAGACGCCGTCGTGCGCGAGGCCAACCACGTCGAATACGGCCTCACGGCCGCGGTCTGGACCCGCGACATCCACAAGGCCTTCCGCACGATCGACCGCCTGGAGGCGGGCTTCACCTGGATCAACGGCAGCTCCAGCCACTTCAAGGGCGTACCCTTCGGCGGCTACAAGAACAGCGGCGTCGACAACGAGGAGGGCATCGAAGAGCTGTACAGCTACACCCAACTCAAGACGGTCAACATCATCCTGAGCTGAAGAGCGAGACTGCCATGACATTGCCTTCCACCACTGCGGCACCTGCCGATCCTGACTTCCTGAAGACCATGGGCGAGGACCTGCGCAAGGGGCTGCTGCCCCTGCGCGTGTTCAACAACCAGCAGATTTACGACGCGGAACTGCGACGCATCTTCGCGCGCTCATGGGTCTACATCGGTCACGAGTCCGAACTGCCGAACCCGGGCGACTTTGCGATGCGCACCATCGGCGAGGACCCGTTCATCTTCGTTCGCGGCACCGACGGCGTGATCCGCGTGCTGCTCAACGCCTGTCGCCACCGCGGCGCGCAGATCTGCCGCACCGAAATGGGCAACGCCAAGGGCTTCATCTGCCCTTTCCACGGCTGGAGCTACCGCAACACCGGCGCGCTGATGGGCATGCCCGTCAAGCGTGAGGGATACAAGGCGCTCGACGAGTCGAAGTGGGGGCTGTTCGAGGCACCCCGGGTGGAGAGCTACTGCGGACTGGTCTTCGCCAACCTCGACGCGCAGGCGCCCTCGCTGGAAGACTCGCTGGGGGACTACAAGTGGTACCTCGACATCCAGTTCAAGCTGAGCGATGGCGGCATGGAAGTGGTCGGCGAGCCGCACCGATGGATCGTCGAAGCCAACTGGAAACAAGGCGCCGAGAATTTCTGCGGCGACAGCTCGCACACCCAGATGACGCACCGCTCGGTGCTGGACGCGGGCATCGCGGACCGCGCAGCCGCAGGGTCACCGAACAAGAAGCACGGCTTCCACGTCCACGACTGCGATGGCTACGCGATCAGCATCCGGCAGGTGGACGAAGGCATCGACAAGTTCTGGGAGTACCCGCCCGACGTCACCCGGCACTTCAACACGAATCGCCTTTCGCCGGCGCAGCTTGCCCTGGCGCGCCGCTCGATCGTGCACAACGGCACGGTCTTCCCCAATTTCTCGTTCCTGCACATCGGCCTCAAGGACAGCGTGGATCGGCCCGCTGCCGGCTATCTGTCGGTACGCGCCTGGCAGCCGCGCGGGCCAGGCCGCACGGAGATCTGGAACTGGATCATGGTGCCCAAGGAGGCCTCGGACGACTACAAGCGTCGCGCCTACCAGGTCGGCATGAGCAGCTTCGGCCCGTCGGGCAGCTTCGAACAGGACGACGTGGCCGTCTGGCCCGGCGTGGCGCGCTCGGCCGCCACGGTCTTCGCCGAGATCAACGAGGTGAAACTGAACTACCAGATGGGGCTGGGCGACATGAGCGACGCCGTGCCGATGACCGACTGGGTAGGCCCGGGCGTGGCCGTCCTGTCCAACGCCGGCGAGGGCGGCCTGCGCACCTTCCACAAGACCTGGTATGCGCGCATGACCGGGCAGGACCTGGCGGCGGTTGAAAAGGAGGTGGGCCATGGGTGACGATCCCGATGCCCTCGAGCGCGCCTGCACGCGCTTCTACTACCGGGAGGCCGAATTGCTGGACAGGGCCGAGTTCCCGGCGTGGCTCGAGATGATTCATCCCCAGATCGACTACCGCGTGCCGGTGCGTACCACGCGCGACAACCGCGATGGCGACGGATTCAGCACCCGCGCGTTCTTCATGCAGGAAGACCACGGCTCCCTGTCCCTGCGCGTGCAGCGCCTGGGTTCGCCGTACAACTGGGCCGAGAACCCGCGCACGCGCACGCGGCGCATCGTGGGCAATGTCCGCGTCGGAGCGCAGCAGGGCGAGGACCTGCGCGTCGACAGCAATCTCGTGGTGTTCTGCCACCGCGCCGATGCCGCCGCCCCCCTGATGCTGACCTGCGAGCGGCAGGACGTCCTGCGCCGGCACGAGGGACGCTGGACCCTGCTCAAACGCATGGCGCTGCTCGACTCGACCGTGCTCGGGCACGAGTCGCTCTCGGTCTTCCTCTGAGGGACATGCACATGAAGAAGAACCTCTCGGTGAGCTATGCGGGCCACGTGTCGGACCGCGTGCAGGATCTTTACTACGGCAAGGTGGTACCCGAAGGCATCGACCTGCATTACCTGCCGCTGCAACCCTTCGAGGCCTTCAAACGCATGCTGCGTGGCGACTTCGACTGCGCCGAGATGTCGTTCTCGACCTATGTGATCCAGAAGGCGCGCGGCCAGATGCCCTTCGTCGCGATCCCGGTGTTCCCCTCGCGGACCTTCCGCCACAGCGCGATCTACATCAACACCCGCTCGGGCATCCTCGCTCCCAAGGACCTGGAGGGCCGGCGCATCGGCGTACCGGAGTACCAGATGACGGCCGCCGTCTGGGCGCGGGGCCTGCTGCAGCACGAATACGGCGTTTCGCCCGCGGCCTGCAGCTGGTTCACGGGCGGACTGACCGCGGCAGGCCGCACACCCATGCTGGAGGTCGACGTCGCCGGCGTGTCGATCCAGCACGTGGATGACCGCACGCTGAATGGCATGCTGACGGCAGGTGCACTCGACGCTGTCATCGCACCACAGCCACCGCCGGCCTTCACCCAGGGCCACGAGGCGGTGGCACGCCTGTTCCCAGACTATCCGGCAACGGAGCGCGCCTACTGGCGCAAGACTCGCATCTTCCCCATCATGCACGTGGTGGTGCTGCGCAGGGAACTTTTCAACACCCATCCCTGGGCAGCCGTGAGCCTGTACCAGGCCTTCGAACAGGCTCGGCGCAACGCCATGGACTTCCTGCGAACGCAGGAACCCCCCACGGTGTCCTGGCCTTGGGCATTCGAGCACGGGCGCGAGATCCGCGACCTGATGGGGGAAGACTTCTGGCCCTACGGGATCGAGCCGAACCGGCGCGAGATCGAGACACTGTGCCAGTACGTGGCCGAGCAGGGCCTGGCGCCGCGCGCTCCCGCCGTGGACGAACTCTTCGCTGCGAACGTGGCCGCGATGTCGACGCTGAAGCTGTGATGCCGACGAAACGCAACGCGCCGTCGATCCACCTGGGCCTGGTCGGCCTGGGCGGCGCGACGAACCAGATCCTGCCCAGCCTGCGTTGCCATCCCGACGTGCGCATCGTGGCGGCTGCCGACCTGCGAGCCGAGGCGCGGGAGCGCTTCTCGTCCGCCTTCGGCGCACCGGCATACGCGGAGGTGGAGCGGCTGTGCCGCGACCCTCGGGTCGACACCGTCTACATCGCCACGCCGCACCAGTGGCACAAGCAGCATGCGATGACGGCGGCAGCTGCAGGCAAACACATCATCGTCGAGAAGCCCATGGCCCTCACGATCGAAGACTGCGAGGCGATGACGCAGGCCGCCGCGCGCAATGGTGTGCATCTGATGGTGGGGCACACCCACAGCTTCGACCCACCGGTGCGCCGCATGCGCGAAGTCATCCGCAGCGGAGAACTGGGACCGCTGGCAATGGTCAACACCTGGAGCTACTCCAACTTCCTGATGCGGCCGCGCCGGCTGGAAGAACTGGATACCGCGCAGGGTGGCGGGATCATCTTCAACCAGGTGCCCCATCAGGTGGACATGGTGCGACTGCTGGGCGGTGGCATGGTTCGCAGCGTGCGCTCCATGGCCTGGGCGCTGGAGCCGGGACGCCCTACCGAAGGCAGCCACCTCAGCTTCCTGCAGTTCGAGGATGGCGCCGCCGCCTCGCTGGCGTTCAGCGGCTACGACTACTTCGACAGCGACGAGTTCCACTTCTGGGTGGGCGAGTCAGGGGAGCAGAAAGCCGCCGACGGCCACGGAAAGGCCCGCGCCCGCCTGCGCCAGTTTGCGGATGTTCGCGAGGAGAGTGCCTTCAAGTCCTCCGCCGCGGCGCAAGCCGGCTTCGATGCCGCGCCGCCGCCCGCCCACTGGCATCACCTGCACTGTGGCGTGACCATCGTGAGTTGTGCGCGCGGCGACATGCGGCCCTCGGCCGATGGGGTGCTGGTCTACGGCCAGGACGGCCGCCGCGAGCTGCAGGTGCCGCGCGGCGCGGCCTTCCCGGACAAGGGCAGCGTCATCGACGAGATGCTCAAGGCGATCCGGACGGGGGTGTCCCCGCTCCATGACGGCGCCTGGGGCATGGCGACGATGGAAGTCTGCGCGGCGGTGCTGCAGTCGGCCCGCGAGCGACGCGAGATCGTGCTGCAACACCAGGTGCCCGTGCGCGACTGACGCCCTGGACCGATCGATTCGTGACCTGCGCCCGCGTGGCGTACCTTTGGAAAGCCAGTGAACCGGAGAGAAACGATGCTCAGTGCCAACGAGATCCGCGGTCTGTACGCGATCCTGCCGACACCCGCCAAACCTGGAGCGGAACACATCCTTGCCCGCGACACCGTGGACCTCGACGAGACGGCGCGCGCCGTCGAGGCCCTGATCGCCGACGGCTGCGACGGCCTGATCGCGCTGGGCACCACCGGGGAGTGCGCGACGCTGTCGCAGGAAGACTACGACGCCTTCGTCGCCTGCCTGGTCGACACCACGCGCAAGCGCGTTCCGCTTTTCGTGGGCACGACGGCACTCGCCGGCTACGAGGTGGCGCGCCGCATGCGCCTGGTCAGCGACCTCGGCGCCGACGGCACGCTGCTTGGCCTGCCGATGTGGCAGCCGGTCACGGTCGATGCGGCAGTGCGGTACTACCGCGAACTCTCCGAGGGCTTCCCCGCACTGGCCATCATGGTGTACGCGAACACGCGCGCCTTCCGCTTCACCTTCCCCGACGAGTTCTGGCAGGCGGTGATCGAGGTCGCGCCCACCGTGGTCTCGGCCAAGTACGCCCAGCCGCGCGACCTGCGTGGGCTGCTCCGGATCACCAAGGGCCGCGTGAACATCGTGCCCAACGAGATGACCATGGCGCGTTTCTACGCCGAATCGCCCGAGACAACGATCTGCTGCTGGGCCACTGCGGCAAGCATGGGGCCCAAGCCCACCATCGCGCTGATGCGTGCCGTCGAACGCGGCGACGCGTCGTCCGTCCAGCGCATCTCCGCCGCCCTGGACTGGGCGAACGAGCCGATCCGGCCGATCATCACTAACCCCGAGGTCTTTGCGCAGTTCAACATCCAGATGGAGAAGCTGCGCATCACGGAGGCAGGCTACTGCAACGCCGGGTCGATCCGGTCACCCTACGCAGCCATGCCGGCAGATTTCGCCGAGTTCAGCCGCGAATGCGGCCGTCGCTGGGCCGTGCTGAACCGCGAGATGGCCGCCGGCCGGCGGCTGGAGGACTTCGTGGCCGAGACGGCCTGAACACGCCGGTACACGCACAGGAGACACGCGATGGACAACACCTGGATCACGGGCCTGGCCAGCATCGCGCTGGAGGTGGCCGACCTGGAGCGCTCGACGACCTTCTACACCCAGGCCTGGGGCCTGGCACAAGTCGGGGAAGCATCCGGCCGGCGCTTCTTCCGCTGCGCGCAAGGTGCTCCCGTGGCTCTGAGCCTGCGCCAGGGCCGCCGTGCGCGCTTCGAGTCGATCACGCTGCAGGCGCGGGATGCTGCGGCTGTGCAGTCGCTGCATGCGCGCCTGGCCGGCGAGCCGGTGGTACGGATCCTGGCAGCGCCGGGTCTGCTGTCGGACGAACCGGGCAAGGACTACGGGATGGTGTTTGAGGGACCACAGGGCCTGCGCATCGTGGTGGCAGTGGCAGCTGCAGCCGCGCCGATGACGCACGCCACCGATCCGACCCGGCCGTTGAGCCTCACGCACGTCGTGCTCAACAGCGCGGACATGCCGCAACTGAGCGCCTTCTTCACCCGCGTGCTGGGCCTGAGCCTGAGCGACCGCACCGACCGCATGGACTTCCTGCGCTGCGGCGCCGATCACCACACGGTGGCCCTGGCGCACGGCAATGCCTTGTCCTTGAACCACGCGGCGTTCGAGATGCGCGACATCGACAGCATCATGTACGGTACCGGCCGGCTGCTGGACCACGGCTACGTCGTGGAATGGGGCCTGGGTCGCCACGGGCCCGGCAACAACGTCTTCAGCTACTTCGTCGATCCGGATGGCTTCGCGGTCGAGTACACCACCGAGATGGAACAGGTCGGGGAAGACTACGAGCCGCACTTCGCAGACTACTGGTCTGCATTCCCGCGTCGCCCCTGCCGCTGGGGCGTGGCGCGCAAGCCTTCGGAACGCATGATGCGCGCCATGGCAGGTGCCGCAGAGACTTGCTTACAGGCAAACCGGACGCCGTTGCAGGCCGGCATCCAGCCGTAGCAGCCGCGCGCCTCTCGGGACCACCATCCAACTCGTCACAGGAATACCTCATGAAGCTCTTTGCCCTCATCTATACGATGCTCGACATTGAACTGAGCAACCGCCATCGCCCCGAGCATGTCGCTTTTCTTTCCGATCTGGTCAGTCGCGGGAAGATCGAATGCGGCTGGAAGTTTCCGCACTACGAGCCCGGTGCATTGCAGGGGATCCTGTTCTGCCGCGCCGAGACTGCAGATGAAGTGCGTGCCTGGTTTTCGCGGGATCCGGTGATCGTGGCACGCGCGCGAACCTTCGAGGTACGGGAGGCACAACCCATGTCGGTGGGCGCGCCTGTGCCATGACCCAACGATGCCGGTGCGCTCAGGCCGTCTTCTGCTCCTCCACCTGCAGTTCCCTCTTCATCATGTCTCGCATGACGAACTTCTGGATCTTGCCGGTGATCGTCATCGGGAAACCCTGCACGAAGCGCACATGGCGCGGCACCTTGTAGTGCGCGATGGACCCACGGCAGAAATTGCGGATGTCCTCCTCCGTGACGGTCACCCCCGGCTTGAGGATGATCCAGGCGCACAGTTCCTCGCCGTACTTCGCGTCCGGCACGCCGATGACCTGCACGTCGGACAGCGCCGGGTGGCGGTACAGGAACTCCTCCACCTCGCGCGGATAGATGTTCTCGCCGCCGCGGATCACCATGTCCTTGATGCGGCCCACGATGTTCACGTAGCCCTCCGCATCCATGGTCGCCAGGTCGCCGGTGTGCATCCAGCCGTCGGCGTCGATCGCCTCCCGGGTGCGGGCCTCGTCGCCCCAGTAGCCGTGCATCACCGAGTACCCGCGCGTGCAGAACTCGCCAGCCTGGCCGACGGGCAACGTCTCGCCGTTGGTCGGGTCGATGATCTTCACCTCCAGGTGCGGTTGTACCTGGCCCACCGTGGAGACCCGCTTGT
The DNA here is from genome assembly GCA_016790475.1 of Rhodoferax sp. Classification (GTDB taxonomy): domain Bacteria; phylum Pseudomonadota; class Gammaproteobacteria; order Burkholderiales; family Burkholderiaceae_C; genus CAISIP01. The sequence goes on from JAEUOX010000477.1 coordinate 33,015, forward strand.
CCAGCGGCGTGGTCGTGCTGCTCTGGCAGCTGACCGGGCTGGTTTCGGTCATGCCGTAGGCAATGGTGACCTCGGCCATGTGCATCTCGCTGACCACGCGCTTCATGACCTCGATCGGGCAGGGCGAGCCGGCCATGATGCCGGTGCGCAGGCTGGACAGGTCGAACTCCGCGAAGCGCGGGTGCGCCAGCTCCGCGATGAACATCGTCGGCACGCCGTGCAGGCCGGTGCAGCGCTCTGCCTGCACGGTCTCCAGCACCGTCAGCGGGTCGAAGCCATCGTTGGGGTACACGATGCAGGCACCGTGGGTGAGGCAGGCCAGGTTGCCCAGCACCATGCCGAAGCAGTGGTACAGCGGCACGGGAACGCACAGCCTGTCCGCCTCGGTCAG
>JAEUOX010000494.1 GCA_016790475.1 Rhodoferax sp.
GAGTCGGCGCTGCACACCCAGGCGATCCTGGACAACGTCGTGGATGCCGTGATCACGATCAACCGCGACGGCCTGATCGAATCCTTCAACCGGGCGGCCACCAGCATCTTCGGCTACCGGTCGGTGGAAGTCATCGGCCACAACGTCTCGGTGCTGATGGCCGACCACGACCGCCGGCACCATGACGCCTACATGCAGCACCACCTGGACACCGGGGAGGCCCGGGTGATCGGCAAGGTCCGCGAGATGCAGGCCCGGCGCAAGGATGGCCAGGTGTTTCCGATCAGCCTGGCGGTCTCGCGCATCGCGCACCTGGGCCAGATGACCTACATCGGCCTGATCCGCGACATCACCGAACGCAACCGGGCCGCCGAGGCGCTCGAGGAAAAGTCGCGCCAGCTGCGCACGCTGTCGCGCCGCGTGCTGGAAGCCCAGGAAATGGAACGCCGGCGCGTCGCCCATGAGCTGCACGACGAGCTGGGCCAGTCCCTGACGGCAATCAAGATCAACCTGCAGGCACGTGAGCGCTTCAAGGACCACTCGGCCAGCGAGCTCAATGCGGAGAACCTGCGCATCGTCGAGGACGCGCTGCAGCATGTGCGCCGGCTGGCCGTGGCGCTGCGCCCCTCGGTGCTGGACGACCTCGGGCTGATCCCGGCGCTGCGCGGCATCGCCCAGCAGACCGGCACGCGCAGCGGCTTCGAGGTGCACTTCCAGCCGGCGATCCCGCCGACGCGGCTGCCGCCGGACATCGAGACCGCCTGCTTCCGTGTCGTGCAGGAGGCGCTGACCAACATCACGCGGCACGCCCATGCGCAGCGCGTCGACATCCACCTGTTCCATGACGGCGAGGCCCTGGTGCTGACGATCCATGACGACGGCTGCGGCTTCGATGTCGCCGCGGTGCGCGAGCGCGCTGCGGCCGGCGACAGCATCGGCCTGCTCGGCATGAAGGAGCGCGCCACGCTGCTCGGCGGGCAGCTGGACATCGAATCCATCCCCGGTCTCGGCAGCACGGTGCGCATGCGCTGCCCGCTTCCCCTGCCCCAGGAGTCCCCATGAGCCGTCTGCGTACCCTGCTCGCCGATGACCACACGCTGGTGCGCGCCGGCCTGCGCAAGCTGCTGGAGTCCATCCCGGACGTCGAGGTCGTCGGCGAGGCCAGCGACGGCCTGATGCTGCTGCAGCTGGCGCTGCAGCTGCAGCCGCAACTGGTGCTGATGGACATCGCGATGCCCGGCCTGAACGGTCTGGAGACGACCGCCCGGCTGATGCGCCAGCAGCCGGATGTGCGCGTCATCATCCTGTCGATGCACCAGAACGAGGAATACGTGCGCCAGGCGCTGCGCAACGGCGCCGTGGCCTACCTGCTGAAGGACGCCGCGACGCTGGAGCTCGAACTCGCCGTGAAGGCGGTGCTGCGCGGCGAGACCTACCTGAGCCCGGCGGTTTCGCGCGGCATCGTCAGCGACTATGTCCAGCGCCTGCGCGCCGACGACCAGCCGGGGGACAGCCTCACGCCGCGCCAGCGCGAGGTGCTGCAGCTGGTGGCCGAGGGCCACAGCACGAAGGAGATCGCCCGTCGGCTGGACCTGTCCGTCAAGACGGTGGACACCCACCGCAGCCAGCTGATGAAGCAGCTCGACATCCATGAGGTTGCCGGCCTGGTGCGCTACGCGATGCGCAACGGGCTGATCTCGCCGGACGCCTGACGCGGCTCAGGTATTTTCCGGGCCGGGTTCAGGTATCGGCCTGATGTTTTTGCGCAACGCTGCCGCCTAAAGTTCGGGGCGTGCTTGACCATTGCGGGAGGCCCCGCAGTGACCGGCGGATCGTCGCCAGCACGGCCGAGGACCTTCATGCGCCTGAATCTTCCCGTCTCACAGCAGGAGTTCGACTACCCGGCGGAACACATGCTGGTGTCGATGACC
>JAEUOX010000513.1 GCA_016790475.1 Rhodoferax sp.
CGCAGGCGCTGCGTGTAGTAGTGCTTGACCTGGGTCTTGGCCAGCGTCGCTTCCGAGCGCACCCAGGGATTGGCCAGGCACAGCCCGGCGATGCGGGGGTCGGCGCGGGCATCCAGGTACAGCAGTGCCGCGGACGCGCCATCGCACAGGCCCCAGATCACGAACCGCCGCAGTGCCGGCTGGTCTTTCTGGAATGCATCGATCGCCTGGGCCAGATCCGGCGTGACCTGCTCGAAGTCGCGCAGATCGCCCGAACTGTCACCCATGCCGCGGTAGTCGAAGCGCAGCACCGGGTAGCCGGCCTCGGCGACCGCGCGCGCCAGCAGCACGAACTGCCGGTGGCTTCCGGCCCGGTATTGCGGGCCGCCCACGACCACGATCATGCCGGTGTCCACCATGGTGGCTTCGCCTGGCAGCGACACGATGCCCAGCAAGCTGTCGCCGGCGCAATCGAAGTGCAGGACATGCTCCAGGCCGTCAGCGGCTGCCGGCGCAGGCGGCGCGGCGCGATGCGAACGATCCGCAGGCAGTTCGACCCGCTGCGCTGCAGGGCTCTGCGATGCTCCCGGTTCTGGCGCCATCGCATCCACCGTCGCGGTCAGCAAGCCAGGGGCGTCCTCGATCTCGGTGGTCTGCCAGAACGAGGGACCACGCACCCAGTGGTGCGCGACTGTGTAACCGCCGGCCGTCCATTCCTTCAGGGCCTTGTCGACCACCGGTGTCAGCGCAGCGTCGGGGCGTGTCGTCATGTCGAGCCAGACCATGCGCCCGGGCCCGTCATGGGCCGGCGGCGCGAGGGTGGCCTGCTCCAGGCCCCGCGCCAGCGCAGCGGTGACCTGGTAGCCGGCGATCTCCACGGTGCGACCGGCCGCGAGGGATTCACGCAAGGCGTCCATGGTGGCCTTGGCTTGACCGCCCACCAGGTCGCCCGCCGCCTTGAGGCGCATGAACTGCTGCCACACCAGCTTGCCGGACGGGGTGGGCGCCCAGAACAGGAAGTTGCAGCGGAGGTGGAGCAGGGCCGCTGCCTGTACGGCCACCAGGCACCCGGAGCGCAGGCCCCACAGCCACAACGGGGCGTCACTGCGTGCGCGCAGCCAGTCGCAGCCGATCCGGACATCCTCCAGCCAATCCTGCCAGGACGCTTCGGCCAGGTCGCCGGTGCTGTCGCCGCAGCCACGCAGATCGATCTGGAGGACATCGTAGCCCGCATGCGCAAGCGCGCGCGCCTGCAAGGCCACCATCCGCCGCGACTTGTTCATCTCCTCGGCGAAGGGATGCACGAACAACAGGGCGCCGCGTGCCTGCGGGCGGACGCCGGGGTGAAAGATGCAAAAGCGTTGCCCCGCCTGCTCGTCAGGGCCGGGGAGAAAGAAGGCTTCTGCGGTGGTGGAAGCAGGCACGCTGGCGAAAGGGGCGGTGCAAGCCGGCTCAGTCCGCGAGTTTGCGGCCGATGAAATCCACCAGCGAGCCGACGGTCTCGAAGGTGGCGCCGTCGATGTCGTCGTCGTCGACCACCAGACCCAGCTGTTCTTCCATCGTGGTGATCAAGGTCACGACGGCCATGGAGTCGAGTTCGGGGATGGCTCCGAGCAAGGGTGTCTCGCGGGTGAAGGCCATGCCACGCCCACCGAGGCTCAGGACTTCATCCAGGATGCGAAGCACTTCTTGTGTAATATTCAACGGGGCCTCCGGCCAGGTTGGTGGGAGAATTTGGTTCCATTCTAGGGGCCAAAGCGTCAACCACCCTGTGAGATACTTTTCAGTCTTCGCAAGTTTTTGCGTCCCTGCGGGCCCGCAGGCCTGACCTTCCCGTATGCCTGATTCCTTCCTGCTACCGGACCTCATTGCCGCCTCCGCCGAACGTTCGCCGAAGGCCCCGGCTCTGGGAAGTTCCGGCACAGGCGCGGTCGACTACGCAGCACTGCATGCCCTGGTGGCAGGGTTCTCCCATGGCCTGATCGGCCTGGGCCTGGCCCGCACCGACCGCGTCGCCATCTACCTCGACAAGCGCATCGAGACCGTGGTGGCCAGCTTCGGCACCACCGCGGCTGGCGCGGTGTTCGTCCCGGTCAACCCGATCCTCAAGCCGGAGCAGGTCGCCTTCATCCTGCAGGACTGCAACGTCCGCGTGCTGGTCACCTCGCCAGAGCGCCTGGTGCTGCTGCGCGAGGTGCTGTCGAGTTGCCCTGACCTGCGCCATGTGGTGGTGACCGAAGGCACTGCACAGGCGTCGGACGGCCCTGCGCTCCCGGTGCCAGTCGTGTCCTGGGCCGATCTGCTTTCTGCCCCGGCCCGCCCGGGCCATCGCGTCATCGACGTCGACCTCGCCGCCATCCTCTACACCTCCGGCAGCACCGGCAAGCCCAAGGGCGTGGTACTGTCCCACCGCAACATGGTGGCCGGCGCCACGAGCGTGGCCAGCTACCTGGAGAACACCGCGCAGGACACGCTGCTGGCGGCGCTGCCGCTGTCTTTTGACGCCGGCTTCAGCCAGCTGACGACCGCATTCCATGTGGGTGCGCGCGTCGTGCTGCTGAACTACCTGATGCCGCGCGACGTGCTCAAGGCGCTGGAGCGCGAGAAGGTCACCGGGCTCACCGCCGTTCCGCCGCTGTACATCCAGCTCACGCAGATGGACTGGCCGGCCAGCATCGACACCCATCTGCGCTACTTCGCCAACACCGGCGGGCGCATGCCGCGCGAGACGCTGACCCTGCTGCGCAAACGCGTGCCCAGCGCCAAGCCCTTCCTGATGTATGGCCTGACCGAAGCCTTCCGCTCCACCTACCTCCCGCCGGAGGAGGTCGACCGCCGCCCAGACTCCATCGGCAAGGCGATCCCTAACGCCGAGATCCTGGTGCTGCGCGACGATGGCACTCCCTGCGGCCCGGACGAGCCGGGCGAGCTGGTGCACCGCGGCGCGCTGGTGGGCCAGGGCTACTGGAACGACCCGGTCAAGACGGCGGAGCGCTACAAGCTGCTGCCGGCGGATGCGCCGGGCCGCTCGCCGGCCCTGCAGCTGCCGGAGTACGCGGTTTTCTCGGGCGACAACGTGCGCAAGGACGCCGAGGGTTTCCTGTATTTCATCGGCCGCCGCGACGAGATGATGAAGACCTCCGGCTACCGGGTCAGCCCCACGGAAGTCGAAGAGATCGTCTATGCCACCCAGTTGGTCGGCGAATGCGCGGCCTTCGGCGTGGAGCACCCGGTGCTCGGCCAGGCCATCCATGTGATCGCGACACCCGCGGCCTCGGCCGACGGCCCGCCGGCAGACCTGTCGGCGCTGGCGCCTGCGCTGCTGGCCCAGTGCCGTGTGCACATGCCGGCCTACATGGTGCCGGCCGGCATCGAGTTCGTGCCCGGCCCCCTGCCGCGCAATCCGAACGGCAAGATCGACCGCAAGCTGCTGGCCTCCGAGTGGGTGGCCCGTGGCGCCCGCTGAGCCCCCTCACCCACCGTTGCAGGTTCCCTTTTCATGACCCTTGCCCCCCGCGCGCTCCCGATGCATGCCCCGATGGACCAGTTTGCCGTCGAGGACGGCGAGCTCCGGGTCGGTGGCGAGCGGCTGAGCCTGCTGGCCGCGCGGGTCGGGCAGACGCCGTTCTATGCCTACGACCGCGGGCTGCTGCGGGCCCGGGTCGAGGCGCTGCGTGCCGTCTTGCCGCGCGGCATCCAGCTGCACTATGCGATGAAGGCCAATCCGATGCCGGCCGTCGTCGGCTTCATGGCCGGCCTCGTGGACGGCATCGATGTGGCCTCCGCCGGCGAACTCAAGGTGGCCCTGGATGCGGGCGCCAACCCGGCCGACGTCAGCTTTGCCGGGCCGGGCAAGCGCGACGCCGAGCTGCGCCAGGCGGTGGCGGCCCGGGTGCTGGTGAACCTGGAGTCGGCCCGCGAGATCGCTCCGCTGCAGGCCGCGTCCGCCGAGCTGGGCGTGCCGGCCCGCGTGGCGGTGCGGGTCAATCCGGATTTCGAACTCAAGGGTTCGGGCATGAAGATGGGCGGCGGCCCGAAGCAGTTCGGTGTCGATGTGGAGCAGATGCCGGAGCTGCTGGATGCCATCGGGCGCGCCGGGCTGGCCTTTGAAGGCTTCCACCTGTTTGCCGGCTCGCAGAACCTGCGCGCCGAGTCGATTTGCGAGGCGCAGCAGAAGTCCTTCGA
>JAEUOX010000106.1 GCA_016790475.1 Rhodoferax sp.
GCCGGCGAAGCCCGGCTGGTCGGCCTGCTGGCGGTGCTGGTGGCCACGGCCGCCTGGGGTGTCGACAACACGCTGTCCCGGGGATTGGCGGAGCGGGACCCGGGGCAGGTCGTGCTGGTGAAGGCAACGCTGGGGTCTGCAGCATCCGCCAGCCTGGCCTGGTGGCTGCAGGAGCCGCTGTCCTCCTGGGCCGCTGCGGCCGGCCTGCTGGCGGTCGGGGCCACCGGCTACGGTCTGAGCCTGCGTCTGTACCTGCTGGCCCAGCGCGCCTTCGGTGCCGGGCGCACCGGCTCGGTGTTCGCGCTGGCGCCGTTCATCGGTGCGCTGGGGGCCATCGCGCTGGGCGAGCGCAGCGTGAGCCTGTGGATGGCCGGGGCCGGCGCGCTGATGCTGCTGGGCGTGCTGCTGCACCTGGCCGAGGACCATGCCCATCTGCATGACCACGAGGCGCTGGAGCATGAGCATGCGCACCGCCATGACGACGGCCACCACGACCACGTCCATGTGCCGATGCCGACCGGGCCGCACAGCCACCTGCACCGGCATGCCCCGATACGGCACGCCCACCCGCACGTGCCGGACGCCTACCACCAGCACGCGCACTGAAACGCAGGCGCGACGCTCAGCCGGCCGCCACGACCACCGGCGTATAGCCGGCATCCTGGATCGCGGCACGCAGTTCCTCCGCGCTGGCCGTCGTCTGCTCCACGTCGACCCGGTGCGCGGCCAGATCAATGTGCACCCGCGCCTGCGGGTCTTCGGCCCGCACGGCGCGGGTGATGGTGCTGGCGCAATGGCCGCAGGTCATGTCCTGGATGTCGAAGCGGATCATGGCAAGGTCCTTTCAGAAGGAGAAGGGTTGAACAGAGGGAACACCTGGCCACTGTCCGGCCTGCCACGGTGGCAAGGTCAAGGCCCCTGCGACCAAGCCCCTGGTGGCACAAGGGTCAGGCGTTTTCGCTGCTTGACCTTGCCATGATGGCAATCCTGAGAATTCCTGAACCCCCTCCCCGAGGGACCCTTCAGGAGCCCACGATGTCCACTGTTTCCCCCCTCTCCGCCCCGCCCGCCAGCATCGATCTGGCCATCGGCGGCATGACCTGCGCGTCCTGCGTTGCGCGGGTCGAGAAAGCGCTGCGCCGCGTGCCGGGTGTCACAGCCGCCACCGTCAACCTGGCCACCGAGCGGGCTACCGTCGCCGCGGCAAGCGATGTGCCGGTGCAACGGCTGCAGCAGGCGGTCCAGCTGGCCGGCTATGAAGCCACCCCGGTCACCGATACCGACACGACCACGGACGAAGCCGCCCGCCCGACGATGCGGCCCGCCTGGTGGCCGGCCGCCGCCGGCGCGCTGCTGACGCTGCCGCTGGTCGCGCCGATGCTGCTGCAGCTGGTCGGCGTGTCCTGGTCGCTGGACGGCTGGGCCCAGCTGGCGCTGGCGACACCGGTGCAGTTCTGGCTCGGCGCGGGCTTCTACCGCGCGGCCTGGAAGGCGCTGCGCGCCGGCGCCGGCAACATGGATCTGCTGGTCGCGCTGGGCACATCGGCCGCCTACGGCCTGTCGGTGGTGCTGATGATCCGGCACGCCGGCCACGGCATGACCCACCTGTACTTCGAGGCCTCTGCCACCGTGATCACGCTGGTGCTGCTGGGCAAGTGGCTGGAGACCCGCGCGCGGCGCCAGACCACCGACGCGATCCGCGCGCTGCAGGCGCTGCGTCCGGCCACCGCCCGCGTGCTGCGCGGCGACACCGAAGTGCTGCTGCCGCTGGCGCAGGTCCGGCAGGGCGATCTGGTGCGGGTGCTGCCCGGCGAGCGCATCGCGGTCGATGGCGTCGTCACTGCCGGCCGTTCGCTGGTGGACGAATCGCTGATCACCGGCGAGAGCCTGCCGGTGGCCAAGGGCGTCGGCGACGCCACCACCGGCGGCGCCGTCAACGGCAACGGCGCGCTGACGATCCGCACGCTGGCCGTCGGTGCCGAGACGACGCTGGCCCGCATCATCCGGATGGTGGAGTCCGCCCAGGCCGGCAAGGCGCCGATCCAACGTCTGGTGGACCGCGTCAGCGCGGTCTTCGTGCCGGTCGTGATCGGCGTGGCCGGGCTGACGCTGCTGGGCTGGGGCCTGGCCACCGGCGACTGGGAGCAGGCCCTCCTGAACGCGGTCGCGGTGCTGGTCATCGCCTGCCCCTGTGCGCTGGGCCTGGCCACGCCGACCGCGATCATGGTCGGCACCGGCGTGGCGGCGCGGCACGGCATCCTGATCAAGGACGCGCGGGCACTGGAACTGGCGCATGCGGTCCGCACGGTTGCGTTCGACAAGACCGGCACGCTGACGCAGGGCCGGCCGGCGCTGGTGGCCCTGCAGCCGGCGCCCGGCCTGCAGGAGGAGGCCCTGCTGCGCCTGGCCGCAGCTCTGCAGCAAAACAGCGCACACCCGCTGGCCCAGGCCGTGCTGGACGCGGTCCGCACCCGCGGTGTCCCGGTGCCTCCGGCCCACAATGCGCAGGCCCTGCCAGGCCGGGGCGTCGAGGGGCAGATCCAGGGTCGCCGGGTGGCGCTGGGCAGCAGCCGGCTGCTGCAGGAGCTGGGGGCGGACCCCGGCGCGCTGCTGCCGGCCGCCACGCGGCTGGAGGCCGAGGGCCGCACGATCGCCTGGCTGGTGGACCGCACGGCGGCACCGGCCACCGCGCTGGGCCTGCTGGCCTTCGGCGACCCGGTCAAGCCGCAGGCCCAGGCCGCGGTCCGGCGGCTGCGGCAGCTGGGCATCACCAGCGTGATGCTGACCGGCGACAACCAGGGCAGCGCGCAGCATGCCGCCGCGGCCGTCGGCATCGACCAGGTGCATGCGAACGTGCTGCCCGCCGACAAGGCGCAGGTGGTGCGCGACCTGCGCCGTGGCGGCACCGTCGTCGCGATGGTCGGCGACGGCATCAACGACGCGCCGGCCCTGGCGGGTGCGGACGTGGGCATCGCGATGTCCAGCGGCACCGACGTTGCGATGGAGGCCGCCGGCATCACGCTGATGCGCGGCGACCCGCGCCTGGTGCCGGACGCGCTGGACATCGCCCGGCGCACCCGCGCGACGATCCGGCGCGGCCTCTTCTGGGCCTTTGCCTACAACGTGCTGGGCATCCCGCTGGCGGCCGCCGGCCTGCTGGATCCGATGCTGGCCGGCGCTGCGATGGCGCTCAGCAGCGTCAGCGTCGTGGCCAGCGCGCTGCTGCTGCGGCGCTGGCGGCCGACCGACGCCGCACCGGCGGCTGCACGCGGGTTCCGGGAACCGGCTAAGGTATGGGCGTAGGAGCAGCCCCATGAACATCGGTGAAGCAGCCCGCGCGTCGGGTGTCTCGGCCAAGATGATCCGCCACTACGAGGCCGCCGGCCTGGTCGCGCCGCCACCGCGCACCGAGGCCGGCTACCGGCAGTACACCGCGCGTGACGTGCACACGCTGCACTTCATCCGCCGTGCGCGCGACCTCGGCTTCTCGATCCCGCAGATCGGCGCGCTGGTCGCGCTGTGGCAGGACCGCCAGCGCCCCAGCCGCCAGGTCAAGGCGCTGGCCCAGGCGCACATCGGCGCGCTGGAGCAGAAGGCCCGCGAGCTGCTGGCGATGAAGGCCGCGCTGGAACACCTGGTGCATTGCTGCCAGGGCGACGACCGGCCGGACTGCCCGATCCTGCAGACGCTGGAGACAGCGGACCTCGGCGCTCTGGCCGGTGCGACCGCTGGGGGTGGCCGGGGACGGCTGCGTCGTCCATCAGCGCA
>JAEUOX010000031.1 GCA_016790475.1 Rhodoferax sp.
AGGACGGCCTGCCGGTGGGCGGCGGCATTGGCCCCGGTCATGGCGGTGTAGATCAGGCGGTCCATGGCGATTCCGAGTCAGCGATCAGCGCAGGTTGGTCAGCGTCGAGAGCACCTGGTCCTGCGTCTTGATGGTCTGCGCGTTGGCCTGGTAGGTGCGTTGAGCCGTCATCATGTTGACGAGCTCGGAGGTCAGGTCGATGTTGGATTCCTCCAGCGCGCCGGCGCGCAGCGCGCCGAACTTGCCGACGCCCGGCGAGCCGAGCACCGGCTGGCCGGAGGTCACGGTCTCGACCCAGGTGCCGCCGGCGGACGGGCGCAGACCCTGCACGTTGCGGAAGTCCGCCAGCGCGACCTGGCCCGCCGCCTGGCTCTGGCCATTGGAGTAGGTGGCGGTGACGATGCCGTTGTCGTTGATCTTCAAAGCGACGAAGTCACCCGGGGCGTAGCCGTCCTGGACCAGGTCCGACACCGCGAACGCGGTGGCGTATTGCGTGGCCTTCGAGACGTCCAGCGTGGGCGAGAAGACGCCGATGGTCGGGTTGGGCGACGTGATGTTGAGTGTCGGCACGGCCGGCACCGTGGACAGCAGCTGCCCGTTGACGCTGAAGGTCAGCGTGGCGGCGACGGTGGCTGCGGCGGTCGTGGCGTCCGTCGGATCGGTGAACACCTCCCAGGTGTCGTTGGCCGTCTTGCGCATGTACATCGGCTGCTCGATCGGCGTGCCCTGGGAGTCGTAGGTCGTGACCGAGGTGCCGTAGGTCGTCAGCGGGATGTTCGGCAGTACCGAGTCCCAGATCACGGCGCGCGCGTCCACGTTGAACTCCGCCTCGATCGCGGTCGTGGCGCTCGCCGCGATCGGTGTGGAGGTCGGCAGCTGCAGCGGCTGCAGCGTGCTGCTGGTCGGCACACCGGTCGTCGTGGTCGGATAGCCCATCAGGTTCGCACCGGTGTTGGTCACGATGTTGCCGACCTTGTCGAGCTTGAACTCGCCGGCGCGGGTGTAGGCCGGCGTGCCGTCGGTCTGCGTGATCGGGAAGAAGCCGGCGCCGTTGATCGCGAGGTCCAGCGTGCCGCCGGTCACGTTGACGCTGCCCTGCGTGAACTGCTGCGACACCGTGGCGACTTCGACACCGATGCCCTCGGTACGGCCGGTGGCGGCGATCGTCGAGGCGGCCACGATCTCGGAGAACTCGGCCCGCGCGACCTTGGCGCCGACGGTGTTGGCATTGGCGATGTTGTTGCCGATCACATCGAGGTTGCGGCTGGCGGCATTGAGGCCCGAGAGTCCGGTCTGGAATGACATGGAGGTTTCCTGAAGAGAATCGTTGTGGGGAGGGTCACTGGATCGCGCGGACCTTGTCGTAGGCCAGGCTGCCCAGGCCCTGCAACTGCAGGTTCATCGTGCCGCTGTCGGAGCTGATGCCCTCGACGGTGGCGCGGGCCAGCGGTGTCGTCGTCACGGCGTTGCCCTTCTGGCTGGCGGTGACGCGGTAGGACACGGTGCCGCTGGTCATCTTGGTGCCGGCGTCCCAGTCGAAGGTCTGCCGGCCGGCGGCACGGGCGCCAAGGTCGATCGTGTCCAGCACCTTGTTGCCGGCCGATAGGATCTCGATCTTGACGCTGTCCGCGGCCGCCACCAGATCGATGGCCCCGGACGCCTTGCCGCCGCTGACCGGCAGCTTTGCGCCGTCGACCAGCACCTGGCGCCCGACCAGCGCGCTGCTCTGCAGCAGCTGCATCGCGCCGAGCTGGCCGGTCAGATCCTTGATCGCCTGGTTGACCTGCTGCACGCCGGTCACGGTGCTGATCTGCGCCATCTGCGATGTCATCTGGGCGTTGTCCATCGGATTCATCGGATCCTGGTTGCTCAGCTGGGCGACCAGCAGCTTCAGGAAGCGGTCTTCCGATCCGGCCGCGTTCTTGGTCGAGGTGGCGGTGCTGCTGCTGGCGGCGGCCAGCGCGGCGGTGGCGGAGTTCGTGGTGGTGATCATGGTGGGGGTGTCCTGCGGCTCACTGGCCCATCTGCAGCGTCTTGAGCAGCAGCGTCTTCGCGGTGTTCATCACCTCGACGTTGTTCTGGTAGGAGCGCGATGCGGAGATCATGTTGACCATCTCCTCGACCGGGTTGACATTGGACTGGGTCACATAACCCTGCGCATCGGCCAGCGGGTGCGTCGGGTTGTGGACCCGCTTCAGCGGCTCGTTGCTCTCGGTGATCGCGTTGACCTTGACACCGGCCGAGGCGTCCGAGCCCATGGGCACGGTCTGGAACACCACCTGGCGCGCCTTGTAGCCCTGGCCGTCCGGGCCGGCCACCGCATCGGCATTGGCCAGGTTGCTGGCGACGACGTTGAGCCGCTGCGACTGCGCGCTGACGGCACTGCCGGAGACACCGAAGATCGAGAACATGGACATGGGGACCGCCTGGGTGAATCGGACCTACTGGCCCTGGATCGCGCTCAAGATCGTCTTGGCGGAGCCGTTAATGAACCGGAGGGTGGTTTCGTAGCGCACCGCGTTGTCGACGAAGTTGGCCCGCTCGCGGTCCAGGTCGACGCTGTTGTTGTCCATCGCGGGCTGGGTCTGCACGGTGTAGCCCAGCGTGCCGGTCTCGCCGATGGTTCCGTCGCCCGGGCGGCCCAGCGGGATGTGGGCCGGCTGGGTGCGCTGCGTGCTGGCAATCAGCGGCTGGGCCGGCGCCAGGCGGCTCTCGCCGCGTGCGGCCGCCATGGCGTCCTTGAAGTTGACGTCCCGGGCGGCATAGCCCGGGGTGTCGGCGTTGGCGATGTTGCTGGCGATCACGCGCTGGCGCTCGGCACGCACGATGAGCGCACTGCCGTGGAAGTCCATTCCGCTGGTCAGTTGTGCAAACATGGGGCCCTCCGCAATCCTTGTCAGTGCCTCGGGCCGACAGGGCCCAGGGCGTGCAACGATTATGGAAAAGCTTGAGTCCGACGATCACCGGAATAGGGGCGGTTTCGGCCGGCACTTGGGCGCTTTGCGTGGCGCGACGGCCACTACAGTCACCGTACGGATTCCTATCGGATGCACACGGAGATGACAAGCAAACCAAGGCGATCACTCAGGGGTCTGGCAGCGCGCCTGGGCCTGCTGTGCGTCGGGCTGCTGATGGCGCTGGGCGCCGCGGCGCAGGACAGCGGCGCCGTCCTGCTCAAGGACACCCAGGCCTGGCTCGACCAGGCGGTGGCCGCGGCCCGGCCCGCGGGCGCGGCGCCGTTGCGCCTGGTCGTGAGTGTGGGCTCGCTCGACAGCCGGCTGAATCTGGCACCCTGTGCCCAGGTGGAGCCTTACATCCCTGCCGGCATGCGGCTGTGGGGCAAGACGCGGCTGGGGCTGCGCTGCACCGACGGCCGGGCGCGCTGGAACGTGTTCCTGCCGGTCCAGGTCCAGGCCTTCGGGCCGGCCTGGGTCGTGCGCGGCGATGTGCCGGCCGGCAAGGTGCTGGAGGCCTCCGACGGCGTGCAGGCCGAGGTCGACTGGGCCCAGGAGCCGCAGGCCATCCTGGCAGACATGGAACTGTGGGTCGGCCAGACGGCGACCCGGGCGCTGGCTACTGGCCAGCCGCTGCGCGCCGGCATGGTGCGGCCGGCCCAGGTGTTCCAGGCCGGCGCCGTGGTGCGGGTCGTGGCGCAGGGCGCCGGCTTCGCGATCACCTCCGACGGGCAGGCCCTGTCGGCCGGATTTCTGGGTTCCCAGGCCCGCGTCCGCATGGAGGGTGGGCGCATACTTACCGGGATCGTCACGGACAACAGGACCGTCCGCATCGACCTCTGAAGGGCCAGCCCCGGCACGGATGATGGCTCAAGTTTTCCCCCGTTCCGCCGATAGCTATCGTACGATGGCACGAGTGACGTGGCCAAGGGGAACACGATGAAGATAGGTCAACAACCCGAAATCACGCCTGCCGCCGGGCAGGCAGCGCAGTCGGCAGCGCCGCGGGTCGGACAGGCGGCAACGCCGGTGGCCAAGACGGACCGCAAGGCGCCCGGGGTCGGTGTGACCGTCTCCGCGCAGGCCCGCGCGCTGGAGCAATCGGACAGCGCCGCCGATGTGGACACCGAAAAGGTCAATGCGATCCGCCAGGCAATCGACCAGAAATCCTATGTCGTCAACCCCGAGACGATTGCCGACAAGCTGCTGGCCAATGCCCGCGACATGCTGGACGCCACCCGCCGCTGACGCGGCTTCCTCCCTCTGAAATCTCCCATGCACGCACCTGCCACCGCCCCCCGGATTCCCGATCTGCTGGCGCTGGCCGAGGAGCGTTCGCAGCGACTGTCGGCCGCCCTGCTGGCCGGTGCGCCGGACCAGACCGCGGTGCTGTCTTCCGATCTGCACCAGGTGGTGCAGGCGCTCAATGCGTCGCTGCAGACCGGTGCGGCGCGTGCCAGTCTGGATCCGCGCAGCCGGCAGCGGCTGCGTCGCCTCGGCCAGGAGATGGCCCAGCAGCGCGAAGCCTGTCTGCGGCGCTCGGCGGTCGTCGAGCGTTCGCTGAACTCCATCATTCCGGCCACGCGGACCACCACCTACGGTGGCGGTGCCACCCCGTACGGGGCTTCGGCGCGGCGCAGTGGCGCCTTCAAACTGATTGCTGCCTGAGGGTTTTGTTGCCTGATTGCAACGGTGGTCCGGACTTGACCACCGGGCTGCAGGGCGCTCAGTGCGAGCGCATCTTCGCGCGCAGACGGGCGATCGACTGGCTGTGCAGCTGGCAGACCCGGGACTCGGTGACCCCCAGCACGGCCGCGATTTCCTTCAGGTTCATGTCCTGCTCGTAGTACATGCTCATGACGTACTGCTCGCGCTCCGGCAGGCCCTTGATCGCGGCCACCAGCGACTGGCGCAGCCGCTGGTCCCGCAGCATCTGCATCGGGTCGGCGTGCGGGTCGGCGGTTTCATGGCGCTCCAGGAAGCCGTCCTCACCGTCGCCACCGTGCGACATGTCCTCCAGGTAGACCAGCTGGGTCCCGCGAACCTTGCCCAGCAGGGCCTGGTAGTCGGCAAGCGTCATGCCCATTTCCTTGGCAATTTCGGATTCGAGTGGTGTGCGGCCCAGCTGGTGCTCGAGCCGGTGCAGCGCCTGCTCGATGTCCTTCTGGCTCTTGCGCGAGCCGCGCGACATCCAGTCGCTGTCGCGCAGCTCGTCGATCATCGCGCCGCGGATGCGCTGGGTGGCAAAGGTCTCGAACTGCACGCCCTGGGCCGCCTCGTAGCGCGACAGGGCCTCGGACAGGCCGATCAGCCCGACCTGGATCAGGTCGTCGACCTGCACGCTGGCGGGCAGGCGGGCCATCATGTGATGCGCCAGCTTGCGTACCAGCGGCTGGTACTGGCGGATCAGGGCGTCCCGGTCGAGCTGGCCTTTGGCGGTGTACATCAGTGGCAGTTCACGGGTTGGAGGGGCCTACGCGGTGCGCAGACGGCGAACCGCCGCAGCATACCAAGATCCGGGTCTGGCGCGAGGCGCAACTCAGGCATGCAGGCGCCCCCCGGCGGCCGGGCGCGGCTCCGGCTGGATGAAGTAGAAGCCCAGGTCGGCGGCCTTGGGGTCGAAGGCCGACGGATTGGTGACCCGCATCGACTGGCGGACCAGTTCGGCCGGGTCCGCGTCGGCCCAGTCGTCGGGCACCTTCTGGCCATGGGTCACGCCGCGCAGCAGCAGCTGGTGGCGGATCGCGACATCCAGTGCCGGCCCGAGTTTCACGGCCTCGTCGATCTTGGACAGCACCGCCTGCTGCACCCCCTCGGAGCGGAAGGCGGCCACGACCTGGTCCAGCGCGTCGCCCTGCGCGCCGGCATTGAGCACCAGCAGGCGGCGTACGCCGGGCAGGTCGAGCACGTTCAGCGTGTCTTCCTTGCCGAGCTCGCGCGGGGCCAGGCCACTGGTGTCGATCAGCACCATGCGCTTGGCGGCGAACAGGCCCAGCAGATCCTGCAGCGCGGCCCGGTCATGGGCCAGGTGGGCGACCAGGCCCATGCTGCGCGCATGTTCGCGCAGCTGCTCATGGGCGCCCATGCGCTGCGTGTCCAGCGTGATCAGCCCGACGCTCGACGGGCCATGCGCGCGGGCGCACAGTCCGGCCAGCTTGGCCACCGTGGTGGTCTTGCCCACGCCGGTGGCGCCCACCAGCGCATGGATCCCGCCTTCGTCGAGCAGGCCGTTGCCGGGCTCCGAGGCCTTCAGGTTGCGCTCGATCGCCTCCAGCATCCATTGCAGCGCCTCCGGCGCGCCCAGGCTTTCCGGCATGTGTTCCAGGATCGTGCGCGACAGCGTCGGCGAATAGCCGGCACGCATCAGCTTGAGCATCAGGTTGGACTGGATCGGGTGCTGCTTGGCCTGGTTGAGCCAGGCGAAGGTGTTGAAGCGGTCCTCGATCAGGTCGCGCATCGCATGCAGCTCGTCGACGATGCTGCGGGCGCCGATCGGCGCGTTGCCGTCGCGCGGCGTGGCGCGCACCGCCGCGGCCGGCTTCGCGGCCTGGCCCGGCACGGCGGTGCGCGGCAGCCCGGCGGCGCGGGGCTGGGCGGGTGCGGCGGCCTGCGGTGCCGCCGTGCGCGGGCCGAACTCATCGGCCCGTGCCGGGGTCTCGGTCTGGCGCTTGCGCAGCATGCGCTCGCGCACGTAGTCCTGGAAGGACAGCGTGCTCATCGCCAGCTGTTCGGTGTCGGCGGCGACCTGCTGCGCCGGCGTGGGCGCGGGCGAGGCGCCGGCGCCAGGGGCCGGCGCGGCGGCGCGCACCGGTGCGGCCGGCACCGGCGAGCCCAGGCGCTGCAGGTCACCCAGGTTCTCTTCGCCGGTGGCCATCACCTCGACGCCGTGGGCGGTGGGCCGGTTGGAGAGGATCAGCGTGCCTTCGCCAAACGCCATGCGCGCCTTGCCCAGCGCCTCACGCGCGGTGGCGCCGGTAAAACGTTGAATGTTCATGATGCTGCACCTCGGAGAATCGGGCCTATGCGGATCGTGTGGGTATCGGGAATTTCACTGTGGGCGAGCACCTGCATGCGGGGTGCGACGCGGCGCACCAGGCGCGCGATCGCGCCGCGGATCGGGTCCGGCACCAGCAGGCACGGCGGCACGCCGACCTCTTCCTGGCGCATCGCCACCTCGGCGGCGTTGCGCGTGAACATGTCGGCCACGCCGGGATCCAGGGCCGGGCCGCTGGCGCCGCCCAGGGCCTGAACCAGCAGGCGCTCCAGCGGGGGGTCGATCGCGATCACCTGCAGTTCGCGCGTCGGGCCATAGATCTGCTGCACGATCGCCGGGGACAGCGCAATGCGCACCTTGCGGGCCAGCTCGACCGGATCCGGCGTGCCGGGCGCGTGTTCGGCGATCGATTCGACGATGGTGCGGATGTCGCGGATGTGCACGGCCTCGTCGAGCAGCAGCTGCAGCACCTTCTGGAACACGGCGATGGAGACCATCTTGGGAACGACTTCCTCGATCAGTTTCGGTGCCAGCTTGGCCACGTGGTCCACCAGCTGCTGCGTCTCCGTGCGACTCAGCAGACGCGAGGCCTGCACCTGCATCAAGTGTGACAAATGCGTGGCCATCACGGTCTCTGAATCAACAACCGTAAATCCGGCCATTTGCGCCGCTTCCTTCTGGCGGTCGTCGATCCAGTGCGCCGGCAGGCCGAAGGCCGGGTCGGTGGTGGCGGTACCGATCAGCGGCGTCGTGATGCCGCCGGGGTTGATCGCCAGATGCAGGCCCGGGAAGGCCTCGCCCTCGCCGACGACGACGCCGCGCAGCGTGATCCGGTAGGCGCTCGGATTGAGCTCCAGGTTGTCCCGCACATGCACCGCCGGCGGCAGGAAGCCGACCTCCTGCGCGAACTTCTTGCGCACGCCCTTGATCCGGTTGAGCAGGTCGCCCTGCCGGTTCTTGTCGACCAGCGCGATCAGCCGGTAGCCGAGCTCCAGCCCGAGTTGGTCGACCGGCTGCAGGTCGTCCCAGCTGGCATCGCCGTCGGCCGCTGGCGGCGGCGGCGCGGCATCCACCTCCGGCGCAGGCGGCCGATGGGCCAGCACCCAGGCGGCATAACCCAGGATGGCCGCGATCGACAGGAACACCACATGCGGCATGCCCGGGATCACGCCCAGCACACCCAGGATGCCGGCCGCGATGCCCAGCACCCGCGGCGAGATGAACATCTGCGTGACGATCTGGCGGCCCAGATCATGTTCCTTGCCCACGCGGGACACGACCATCGCGGCGGCGACCGAGATCAGCAGGCCCGGCACCTGGGCCACCAGCGCATCGCCGACCGCCAGCAGAATGTAGGTGTCGGCCGCCTGGCCGGCGCTCAGACCGTGCTGCAGCACGCCGATCGCGAAACCGCCGAAGATGTTGATCAGCAGGATCAGGATGCCGGCGATCGCGTCGCCCCGCACGAACTTGGAGGCACCGTCCATCGAGCCGAAGAAGTCCGCCTCCTCGGCGACCTCCGCGCGGCGGCGCTTGGCTTCCTTCTCGTCGATCGTGCCGGCGTTGAGGTCCGCGTCGACGGCCATCTGCTTTCCGGGCATCGCATCCAGCGCGAAGCGCGCCGACACCTCGGCGATACGCTCCGCACCCTTGGTCACGACGACGAAGTTGATCACGACCAGGATCGTGAACACGATCAGGCCGACCGCGAAGTTGCCGCCGATCAGGAAGTGGCCGAAGGCCTCGATCACCGCGCCGGCCGCGCCCGGGCCGGTATGGCCCTCGAGCAGCACCACCCGGGTGGAGGCCACGTTCAGCGACAGGCGCATCAGCGTCGTCAGCAGCAGCACGGTCGGGAAGGCCGCGAAATCCAGCGGGCGCAGCATGTAGGCCGCGACCATCATCACCATCAGCGCCACCGCAATGTTGATCGTGAAGAACACGTCCAGCAGGAACGCGGGCAGCGGAAGCACCATCATCGCCAGGATGGCGACGACCAGCAGGGGCGCCGCGACGCCCTGCGCGAAGGCGGCGTTGCGGCCCAGCCAGCGTTGCAGGGGCTGCAGGGCGTTCATCATGCGGCGGCCAGCACGGTGGCGGCCTGGGGATCGAGTTCGGGCGGCACGTCAGGCACCGGCGGGGCGTCGGGCATCGGGCCTTCGCCGCGCTCGGCTGCGCGCAGGCGGTAGACATAGGCCAGCACCTGTGCCACCGCGGTGTACAGGCTGCTGGGAATGTCCTGCTCCAGCTCGGCATGCGCGTACAGCGCCCGCGCGAGCACCGGGGCCTGAAGCACCGGAATCGCATGGCTGCGGGCCGTGTCGCGGATGCGCAGGGCCAGCAGGTCCGCGCCGCGCGACACCACCTGCGGCGCGCGCATGCTGTGCTCGTCGTAGCGCACCGCCACCGCGAAGTGGGTCGGGTTCATCACGACAAAGTCGGCCCGCGGCACCGCGGAGATGCTGTTGCGCTGCGACATCTCGCGCTGGCGCTGCCGCAGCCGGCCCTTGACGTGCGGGTTGCCCTCCGACTCCTTGTGCTCCTGCTTGACCTCCTGGTGCGACATCTTGAGCCGCGACTTGTGAAGGAAGGTCTGCAGCGGCACGTCGATCGCGGCCACCACCAGGATGATCAGCAGCAGCATGCCCATGCCGGAGACCAGCCACTCGTTCATGCTGACGATCGCGGCGGCGGAAGGCTGCATCACCAGGGCGACGATGCTCGGGGCGGTGGCATACATATAGATGCTGCTGGCGACCGCCAGCGTCAGCACGATGACCAGCATCTTGGCCACCTCGGCCAGCTTGTCCTTCGTGAACAGGCGACCGAAGCCCGACAGCGGATTCAGCCGGCTGAGGTCCGGCATCAGCGGCTTGAGACTCTGGACCCAGCCGCCGACGGCGATGTAGCTCAGCACGACGGCGACCATCACGATCAGCGCGAAGACCGTGCAGGCCACCAGGCCGGCGACCGCCATGTCCTGCATGCGGGTCAGCATCGACCCGGACTGCGCCAGCGTGCTGGCGTCGAACGAGAGCTGGCGGACCAGATCCAGCTTCAGCCGCGCGTAGAGCATCGGTGCCAGTGCCAGCAGGGCGACGCCACCGACCCCCAGCACGGCCAGGTGGGCCAGATCGCGCGAACGGGTGACCTGGCCATCCTCGATGGCGCGGCGCAGCTTGCGCTCCGACGCGGGGAGGTTGCGGTCCTGACTGTTCGATTCCATGGAGCGGGAAAAGGGTGATGCCGGGATTGTCCTGACCCGGCGCCGCCACTAAAGTCTGAAAAGACGCCCGATAACCGGCCACTTTCCGGGAGTCTGGCGGGTGGTTCCCGGCCGGTGCGGTGGCACACTCGGAGCGCGGCATCCTTCCCGTGGGTGGGGCCGCGCCTGCGGCGCCTGCCTGCTGCAGGCCGGGCGCTGCGCCCTTGCCAGAGGAACACCATGGTTGCGAAGCTTGGCGCCCGGGAAAAGCGCCTGTTCAACAGCACGATCAAGTCGGCCCGCATCGGCATGCCGGAGGCCCAGTACGAGGTCGGCCTGATGTATGCCAACGGCGTCGGGGTGGCTCAGGACTTCGAGCAGGCGCTGCACTGGATCCGGCAGGCTGCGGAG
The DNA here is from genome assembly GCA_016790475.1 of Rhodoferax sp. Lineage (GTDB taxonomy): Bacteria > Pseudomonadota > Gammaproteobacteria > Burkholderiales > Burkholderiaceae_C > CAISIP01. Next base: position 10,565 of record JAEUOX010000031.1, read on the forward strand.
CGTGGCCTGTCTGCCGCGCAGTACCTGCTGGGTACGCGCTATGCGATGGGCGCGGGTGTCGAGCAGGATGAGTACAAGGCGGTCGGGTGGTACTTCAAGGCCGCGGAGCAGGGCCACGGCAAGGCGCTGTTCCGGCTCGGCAAGACCTTCGGCGCGCCGCGCGCCCAGGTGTCCGCCGGCTTCCTGCTGAAGGCGGCCGAGCTCAAGCTGCCGGAGGCCCAGTACGCGCTCGGCCTGCTGCAGGCCGCGGGAGACGGTCTGCCCCGGGACGACCAGAAGGCAGCCGCCTGGTTCCTGCTGGCGGCCAAGCAGGGCGTGGCCGCCGCGCAGTGTGCGCTGGCCGGTCTGCATGCGCAGGGACGCGGCGTCGCACGGGATCTGGAGCAGGCACTGGTCTGGTACCGGCGAGCCGCCCACCAGGGCCACGCCGAAGCCCAGGTGGCACTGGAACAGCTGGATCTGGCAGAAGGGCTGGCCATCCGCGGCGCAGCCGGTGGCCGGCGCCGCGCGGCAGCGCAGGAGCGCCGTGGCGACCCGGAACGCTGGGACCGGGCGGCCGAGCAGGGCGACGCGTCCGCCCGCTACCACCTGGGCCTGATGTACGCGCAGGGGCTGGGCGTCGAGCAGGACCGGGACAAGGCGCAGGCCTGGTTCCTGTCGGCGGCGCGGCAGGACGACGTCCGGGCGCAGCGGGCCTTGGCGGAACTGCTCGAGGCGGAGGATCCCGCGACAGCCCGGGAGTGGTACCGGCGCGCGGCGGAGCAGGGGGATGCGCCGTCCCAGTTTGCGCTGGGGCGGCACTACTGCTCCGGCGAGGCGGATGCACCGGATGTGTTCCAGGGCCTGTCCTGGTACCTGCGCGCCGGCGCCCAGGGGGATCTGCGTGCGCTGCTGACGGTCGGTCTGCTGTGCAGCGAGGGGCCGCTGGCGCATCTGGCGGTCGAATGCTTCCGCAAGGCCGCCGCGCTCGGGGATGCCGAGGCGCAGTGCATGCTGGGTCACCATGCGGCGTCCGGCAGGGGCATGGTGATGGACCGGGCGGCGGCGGTCGCCTGGTGGCGCCAGGCCGCGGAGCAGGGCTATGCGCCGGCGCAATGCGCGCTGGGTGTCGCGCTGCTGGCCGGCAAGGGCGTGGCGCGCAGCGCGTCCCAGGCCTTCGAATGGTTCCAGAAGGCCGCCGACCAGGGCGACGCCAAGGCGCAGTGGAATCTGGGCGCACTGTACGCCAGTGGTGGGGAGGGCCTGAAGCAGGATCTGCGGCAGGCGTTTGCCTGGTGTCACCGGGCGGCCGAAACCGGATTTGTGCCCGCGCAGGCCACGCTGGGCATCCTGTTTGCCCGCATCAAGGAGCCGGCCCAGGCCGTGCAGTGGTGGGAAAAGGCGGCCGCCCAGGGTGACGCGGAGGCGCAGTTCAACCTGGCCGTGATGTACACCAAGGGCCAGGGTGTCGAACGCAACCCGCAGACCGCGTTCCACTGGTTCCTGCAGGCGGCGACCCAGGGCGTGCCCAGCGCCCAGTCCAAGCTGGGCCTGCTGTATGCGGTGGGCGATGGTGTCGCGGTTGACCCGATCGAGGCGCATCGCTGGTTCCAGCGCGCCGCCTTGGCGGGCGACACCGTCGCGCAGGCCAACCTGGCCCGGTCCCGGGCCCGTCTGGGCCCGGCCCAGATCGCCGAAGCCGAGCGGCGCGCGCAGTCCACGGGCTGACCGGGATTGCGCCTGTTTGGTGTGCATTCGGGCGCGGGTCAGGTGTTTTCCCGTGCCAGCTCAGGTATGGGCCGGATACCGGGGGCCGGAGCGGCCCGCTACCATGGTGTCGGAAAAATTGTCATTTTGGTGCCTTGCTGGCGAGAGCTTGCGGCAAGACGGGGATGCCGGACGCAGAAGCAATCAAATGCTGGCGTTTTGCCGGCTGATTCAGGGATTTCCCTTCCGTGGAGGCCCCTAAGCTTGCGGGTGGCCGGTCTCTGCGGCTTGCGTCGGTACGCCGCAAATTGTCACTAAAGTTTTCAGCCGGATTGCCGTTAGAGGGGAACGGGCGTATCCCCCATGGCAGGGTGGAGGCGGGGCGGCTGGGTTCAATTTTCACGCAAGTCATTGATTTGACTTGCTTTTCTGTCAGATTCAGTGAGGCGCCGGAGTGGGCGCAGCGTCCACCCTCCCGGGTGGTTGCCAGGTACAAAGGGATTCGATATGAGCAACGTCAGCGGGTTTTCAACCTCGGTCATCGCGGCCCTGTCCACGGACCAGATTCAGTCGCTGACGACGGCCGACATCGTCTCGCTGACCACGGCGCAGATGCAGGCCCTGACAACGGACCAGATTGCGGCGCTCAAGACGAACCAGATCACCGTGCTCTCCACCACCGCGGTGGGGGTGCTGACGACGGCGCAGGTCGCCGCGATCGAGACGCGTGATGTCGCGGTGCTGCGCACGAACCAGATCGCGGCTCTGACGACGGCCGGGGTGGCCGCACTGACGACCGACCAGATCCAGTCCCTGTCGACGGCCGGCGTTGCGGCGCTGAAGACCACGCAGGTGGCGGCGCTGAAGACCGGGCAGGTCGCGGCGCTGACGAGCACCCAGATCTCCGCGTTGACGACCACTGGCGTCGCAACGCTGACGACTGCCCAGGTGGCGGCGATCGAGACCACGGATGTCGCGTCCCTGACCACGCGCCAGGTGGCTGCATTGACCACCGCGGGTGTGGCGGCCTTGACCACGGACCAGATCGCCGCACTGACTTCCAGCCAGATCTCCGCGGTCACGACCAGCGGTGTCGCGGCGATGACGACCGCGCAGGTAGCGGCGATCGAGACCACCGATGTCGCGCAGCTGAAGACCAGCCAGGTGGCCGCACTGACGACGGCCGGCACGGCCGCCCTGACGACCGCGCAGGTCCAGTCCCTCAGCACCAATGGCATCGCCGCACTCCGGACCTCGCAGGTCGCGGCACTCACGACCGACCAGGTCGCCGCACTGACGACGGCCCAGATCGGCGTTGTCACGACCACGGGCATTGCTGCCATGACGACCGCCCAGGTGGCGGCGATCGAGACGAACGACGTGGCCCAGCTGAAGACCAGCCAGGTGTCCGCGCTGACGACAGCGGGCACGGCGGCCTTGACGACCGCCCAGGTGCAGGCGCTGACGACGGCGGGTGTGGCCGGCTTGCGCACGACCCAGGTCGCTGCCCTGACCACCGACCAGGTCGCCGCACTCACCACGGCGCAGGTATCCGTCGTGACCACGGCAGGTGTGGCGGCGCTGACGACGGCGCAGGTCGCGGCGATCCAGACCACGGATGTGGCCCAGCTCCGGACCAGCCAGGTGGCGGCGCTGACGACGGCCGGCGTGGCCGCGCTGACGACCGACCAGGTCGCCGCGCTGACGACGGCGCAGATCTCGGCAATCACGACCAGCGGTGTGGCGGCGCTGACGACCGCGCAGGTGGCGGCGATCGAGACGACCGATGTAGCGCAGCTGAAGACCAGCCAGGTGGCGGCGCTGACGACGGCCGGCACGGCCGCCCTGACGACGGCGCAGGTGCAGGCCGTCACCACGGCGGGTGTGGCGGCCTTGCGGACGAGCCAGGTGGCTGCATTGACGACCGACCAGGTCGCGGCCCTGACGACCCAGCAGGTTTCTGCGGTGACCACCTCCGGCGTCGGCGCCCTGAGCACCGCCCAGGTGGCGGCGATCGAGACGACGGACGTGGCCCAGCTCAAGACCAGCCAGGTGGCGGCTCTGACGACGGCAGGGACGGCTGCGCTCACGACCGCCCAGATCCAGTCGATGACGACCGCCGACGTGGCGGCGCTCAAGACCAGCCAGGTGGTCGC
>JAEUOX010000124.1 GCA_016790475.1 Rhodoferax sp.
CTGGTCGGCAAGATCGGCGAGAACATGAGCTTCCGCCGCTTCAAGCGCTTTGCCTCCGGTGCCAAGCTGGCGACCTACCTGCACGGCACCCGCATCGGTGTCGTCGTCGAGTACGACGGTGACGAGACCGCCGCCAAGGACGTCGCGATGCACGTCGCCGCCATGAAGCCGGTCGCGCTGTCCAGCGCGGATGTCCCGGCGGAGCTGGTCGCGCGCGAGCGCTCGGTCGCGGCTGCGAAGGCCGCCGAAGATGCGGCTGCGGCCACGGCCGCCGGCAAGCCGGTGCAGTCGCCGGAGATCGTCGCCAAGCGCATCGAAGGCGGTGTGCAGAAGTACCTGAAGGAAGTCTCGCTGTTCGACCAGTCCTTCGTGAAGAACGACAAGCAGACCGTCGCGCAGATGCTCAAGGCGGCGAACACCACCGTCAAGGGCTTCACGCTTTACGTGGTGGGCGAGGGCATCGAGAAGAAGGTCGACGACTTCGCCGCCGAGGTCGCCGCGCAGGTCGCCTCCGCGCGTCAGTCCGCCTGAGCCCCGCTGCAGGCCCACGGCCCCGGGGAGGGGCCGCCATCCAACCGAACCAGGAGAAGCCCATGTCCGACGCCAAGCCCGCACACCGACGCATCTTGCTCAAGTTGTCGGGCGAGGCGCTGATGGGGGATGATCCTTTCGGCATCAACCGCGGCACCATCGTGCGCATGGTCGACGAGGTCGCCGAGATCACCCGCATGGGGGTCGAGGTGGCCGTCGTGATCGGCGGCGGCAACATCTTCCGGGGCGTCGCAGGCGGCTCGGTCGGCATGGACCGCTCCACCGCCGACTACATGGGCATGCTGGCCACCGTGATGAACGCGCTGGCGCTCGGCGACACGATGAACAAGGCCGGTCTCACCGCTCGCGTGATGTCGGCGATCTCGATCGAGCAGGTGGTCGAGCCCTATGTCCGGCCGAAGGCGCTGCAGTACCTGGAGGAAGGCAAGGTCGTGATCTTCGCCGCCGGTACCGGCAATCCCTTCTTCACCACCGACACCGCGGCCGCGCTGCGCGGCGCAGAGATCGGCGCGGAGGTGGTGCTCAAGGCGACCAAGGTGGACGGTGTCTACACCGCCGACCCGAAGAAGGATCCGCACGCCACCCGGTATGCCAAGATCTCGTTCGACGAGGCGATGGCCCGCAACCTGGGCATCATGGACGCCACCGCGTTCGCGCTGTGCCGCGACCAGCGGCTGCCGATCAAGGTGTTCTCGATCGTCAAGCACGGCGCGCTCAAGCGCGTCGTGATGGGCGAAGATGAAGGAACGCTGGTCTACGCGTGACGGCGATGCGTGACAATGGGGCCCCCGTTGGACGCTGAAGCCGGGTGAGGGCACCCGCCGGGAGACTGTCGGAGCAGAACATGGACATCGCTGAAATCAGGAAGAACGCCGAAACCCGCATGGACCAGTCCATCGCGGCCTTCAAGACGAACTTGACCAAGATCCGCACCGGGCGCGCCAACCCGGCGCTGCTGGACTCCGTGCACGTGGACTACTACGGCTCCAGCCTGCCGATCAGCCAGGTGGCGAACGTGTCGCTGCTGGATGCCCGCACGATCAGCATCCAGCCCTGGGAGAAGGGCATGGGCGCCAAGATCGAGAAGGCCATCCGCGAGAGCGATCTGGGCCTGAACCCGTCCTCGATGGGCGACCTGATCCGTGTGCCGATGCCGGCTATGACCGAGGAGCGCCGGCGCGAACTCACCAAGGTGGTGCGCGGCGAGGGTGAAACCGCCAAGATCGCGGTCCGCAACCTGCGCCGGGACGCCAACGAGGCGGTCAAGAAGCTCGTGAAGGACAAGCTCGCGTCCGAGGACGACCAGAAGCGCGCCGAGGCCGACGTCCAGAAGGTGACGGACCGCCACATTGCGGCCATCGACCAGCTGGTGGCGGCCAAGGAGCAGGACATCATGGCCGTCTGAGGCCGGATGCACGCCCCTCCGCCCAGCATCTGCATGAGCAGCGCCGTACCCCACCACATCGCGATCGTCATGGACGGCAACGGGCGCTGGGCGACCCGTCGCTACCTGCCGCGGGTGGCCGGCCACAAGGCCGGCGTGGATGCGCTGCGGCGCTGCGTGCGGGCCTGTGCGGCACGGGGGGTGTCGATCCTGACGGTGTTCGCCTTTTCGTCCGAGAACTGGAACCGTCCCCAGGAGGAGGTCTCCGGCCTGATGGAGCTGCTGGTGATCGCGCTGTCGCGCGAGGTGCCGCAGCTGGTGACGGATGGCGTCTGCCTGCGCTTCCTCGGTGAGCGCGCCGGCTTGTCCGCCGCAGTGCGTTCCGGCCTGGTGCGGGCCGAGGCCGCGACCGCCGGCAACACCCGGCTGCACCTGAACGTCTGCTTCAACTACGGCGGGCGCTGGGACATCGTGCAGGCCGCCAACCGGCTGGCCCAGCGCGGCGCCACGGTCACCGAGGAAAGCCTGGCCGCGGAGATGCAGATGGGCCAGCTGCCCGAACCCGACCTGATCATCCGTACCGGTGGCGAACAGCGCCTGAGCAATTTTCTGCTGTGGCAGGCCGCGTACTCGGAGCTGTACTTCTGCAATACGCTGTGGCCAGAGTTCGACGAGCATGCCCTGGACCTGGCGATCGCGGCCTTCTGTCAACGTGAGCGGCGCTTCGGCAAGACGTCCGAGCAGCTGCGTGATCCCGCGCCCAGCCAGCAGGCCGCCTGAGGCGCAGCAGATGCTCTGGCAACGGGTCGTCACGGCAGTGCTCCTGCTGCTGGTGCTGCTGCCGGCGCTGTTCTATCCCTCTCCCGAACCCTTCTGCCTGGTGGCCCTGGTCTTCATTGCCGCGGCGGCCTGGGAGTGGGCGCGCCTGACCGCGGCCGGCCCGGCGCTGGCCCTGGCCTGCGGCGTGCTGGCAGCGGCGCTGTGTGGTGCTGCCTGGCAAGCCGGCTGGCTTGCCCGCCCGCTGCCCGGGCTGTGGATGGCCGCGGCGCTGCTGTGGGTGCTCGGCGGGGGATGGCTGCTGTACGGCGGGCAGGCTGCACTGGGTGGCGTGCCACGCGCGCTGCGCCTGGGGCTGGGGCTGGCTGTGCTGTGCACCGCCTGGCTCGCGGTGGCGCAGTCGCGCGTGGCGGGCATCAACTACCTGCTGTCGGTCATGGCGCTGGTCTGGGTCGCCGACATCGGTGCCTATTTCGCCGGGCGCCGCTGGGGCGGCCGCTGGATCCGGCGCAAGCTTGCGCCCGGCATCAGCCCTGGCAAGAGCTGGGAGGGTGTCGCTGGCGGCATGCTGGGGGTGGTGCTGCTGGCGCTGCTCTGGCGCTGGGCCGACACGCGCTTCGCCGTGGATTCCCCGAGTCTGTTCACCGGGCTGGATCAGTCGCTGCACGGGCTGGCCTGGCCGGTCGTGCTGGGCCTGACCGCGCTCAGCGTGGTCGGTGACCTGATCGAATCCCTGCTCAAGCGGCTCGCGGGCGCCAAGGACAGCAGCCGGCTGCTGCCGGGCCACGGCGGCGTCCTGGACCGGCTCGATGCGCTGCTGCCCACCCTGCCGGTGGCACTTCTTTTCCACGGCTTGTAAGCTCCCGACCCATGCAACCCCGCCAACGCGTCGCCATCCTCGGATCCACCGGCTCGATCGGCGTCAGCACGCTGGACGTGCTGACCTGTCACCCGGACGCCTTCGAGGTGTTCGCGCTGACGGCCGCCACCCGCGTCGACGAGATGCTGGCGCAGTGTGTCCGGTTCCGGCCCACGTATGCCGTCATGACCGCGCCGGAGCGCGCGGCAGAGCTGGCGCGCCGCTGTCGCGACCACGGGCTGCCGACGGAGGTGCTCAGCGGTGCCGAAAGCCTCAGCCAGGTCGCCAGCGATGCGCGGGTCGACGTCGTCATGGCGGCGATCGTCGGTGCCGCCGGCCTGGCCTCCTGCATGGCGGCTGCCCGGGCTGGCAAGCGCCTGCTGCTGGCCAACAAGGAGGCGCTGGTCGTCGGCGGCGAGGTGTTCATGGCGGCGGTGCGCGAGGGCGGTGCGAAGCTGCTGCCGATCGACAGCGAGCATTCGGCGATTTTCCAGTCGCTCCCGGGCGATGCCGGGCTCTGGCCGCAGGTCATCGACAAGCTGTTGCTGACGGCCTCCGGCGGGCCGTTCCGCACCCGCGATCCGGCCACGCTGCGGGACGTGACGCCCGAGGAGGCCTGCGCCCACCCGAACTGGGTCATGGGGCGCAAGATTTCGGTCGATTCCGCGACCATGATGAACAAGGCGCTGGAGGTGATCGAGGCGCGCTTCCTGTTCGGCGTGCAGCCGGCGCAGATCGAGGTGGTGATCCACCCGCAGAGCATCATCCACTCGATGGTGCAGTACCGGGACCACTCGATCGTGGCGCAGCTCGGCACCGCCGACATGCGGGTGCCGATCGCTTACGGCCTGTCCTGGCCGGCGCGCATCGCGTCGAACGCGCAGAAGCTGGATTTCGAGCAACTGGCGGCGCTGACGTTCGAATCCTTCCGCGCACCGGCGCATCAGGCCCGCTTTCCGGGTCTGCGCCTGTCCTGGGAGGTGCTGGCCGCGCCGGCGGGAACGCCGGCCATCCTGAACGCCGCCAACGAGGTCGCGGTCGAGGCCTTCCTGGCGCGGCGCATCCGCTTCGACCAGATCCATGCGGTGAATGCCGGCACCCTGGAGCGGCTGGAGGCTGGCGACGCCCGCACGCTGGACGACCTGATCGCGCTGGACGCGCAGGCCCGGCTTGTGGCGGCCGGATTCGTCCGCACCTGGGAGCGTGGCTGACATGGCCCGGGCCCACGGCGGCCACGGCCTGGCGCAGGCGAGGAGATCCGGATGGTGACGGTGCTGGCATTTCTGGTGGCGCTGGCGGTGCTGATCGCGGTGCATGAGTTCGGGCACTACCGCGTCGCGGTGGCCTGCGGTGTGCGGGTGCTTCGCTTTTCGGTCGGGTTCGGCCCGGTCGTCTGGCGCTGGCAGCGGCCCGGCTCCCCGACCGAGTTCGTGCTGAGCGCCTTCCCGCTGGGCGGCTATGTGCGCATGCTCGACGAGCGCGAGGCGCCGGTCGACCCGGCCGAGCGGCACCTGGCCTTCAATACCCAGCCGTTGCGCAAGCGCGCCGCCATCGTTGCCGCCGGCCCGCTGACCAACCTGCTGCTGGCGGTGGTGCTGTATGCGGTGGTCAACTGGTCCGGCGTCGAGCAGCCGCGCGCGGTGCTGTCCAGCCCGGTGGCCGGTTCGTTCGCCGAGCAGGCCGGCCTCCAGGGCGGCGAACTCGTGGTGCAGGCCGGCTTTGCCGGCGAGGAACCGCAGCCGGTGGCCTCGTTCGAGGATCTGCGCTGGCTGCTGGCCCAGGGCGCGTTGCGGCAGCGCGACGTGGCGCTGGTGCTGGGTGACCCGCTGGATGCGGCGGCCGCGACCCGCGAGCGCGTGTTGCCGCTGAGTCGCAACGATTCCCAGGATGTCGACGCCGCGCTGTTCCGCCGCATCGGCGTCGTCGGCCCGCTGAGCCGGCCGCTGCTGGGCGACGTGATGCCCGACGGCGCTGCCGCGCAGGCCGGATTGCGCAAGGGGGATCTGGTGCTGCGCATCGGTACCGTGCCGGTGCGTGATGCGCAGCAGTTGCGCGAACTGATCCGCGGGTCCGCACGGGCCGGCAGCAGCCCGGTGACGTCGTGGACGGTGGAGCGCGAGGGCCGGGCGATCACACTGGACGTGCAGCCGCGCGCGGTCGAGGAGAATGGCCAGTGGAGCGGCCGGATCGGCGCCTTCGTCGGCGCGCCGCCGGAGAGCGTGACGGTGCGCTACGGTCCGATCGACGGTCTCTGGGAGGGCGCCCGCAAGACCTGGGAGATCTCTGCACTGACCTTGCGCATGCTGGGCCGCATGCTGGTGGGGGAGGCCTCGCTGAAGAATCTCAACGGCCCGCTGACGATCGCGGACTACGCCGGCAAGTCGGCCAGCCTCGGATGGACGGCCTATCTGCTGTTCCTGGCCTTGATCAGCGTCAGCCTCGGGGTGCTGAACCTGCTGCCGGTGCCGGTCCTCGATGGGGGGCACCTGATGTATTATCTTTGGGAGGCCGTGACCGGCAGCAGTGTGTCCGACGCCTGGATGGAGCGCTTGCAGCGCGGCGGCGTCGGCGTCCTGCTCTGCATGATGAGCATCGCCCTGTACAACGACCTTGCCCGAATCCTCGGCTGATCGCACCGGACCAGCCCGCACCCACCCGACCGTTCCCGACAAGACAACATGCAACTCCCAAGATTCCGCAGGAAACTGCTCTCCGTGGCCGTGGCTCTCAGTTTGGCGGCCGGCGCTGCATGGGCGGTCGATCCGTTCAAGGTGCGCGACATCCGGGTCGAGGGCCTGCAGCGGGTGGAGGCCGGTACGATCTTCGCGTCGATGCCGGTGCGTGTGGGTGACACCTACGACGATGAAAAGGGCGCGGCCGCGATCCAGGCCCTGTTCGGACTGGGGCTGTTCAAGGATGTGCGCATCGAGGTCAGCGGCGACGTGCTGGTCGTCATCGTCGAAGAACGGCCGACGGTCGCCGACGTGTCCTTCAGCGGAAACAAGGAGTTCGACAAGGACCTGCTGCGCAATGCGTTGCGGGATGCCGGCCTGTCCGACGGCCGCCCGTTCGACCGGGCGCTGCTGGACCGCTCCGAGCAGGAGATCAAGCGCCAGTACATCAACCGCGGCCTCTACGGCGCGGAGGTCGTGGCCACCGTGACCCCGATCGAGCGCAACCGCGTCAACGTCTCCTTCACGATCACCGAGGGCGACCGGGCCAAGATCAAGGAGATCCGCGTCAATGGCAGCAAGGCCTTCAGCGAGTCGACGCTGCGCAACCTGTTCGACCTGGACACCGGCGGCTGGCTGAGCTGGTACACCAAGTCGGACCAGTACTCCCGCGCGAAACTCAATGCCGATCTGGAAACACTGCGCTCCTATTACCTGACGCGCGGCTACTTGGAGTTCCGGATCGACTCGACGCAGGTGGTGATCTCGCCGGACAAGCAGGACATCAACATCGCGATCAACATCTTCGAGGGCGAGCGCTATGTCGTGGCCGCCGTCAAGCTGGAGGGCAACTACCTCGACAAGGAAGACGAGTTCAAGCCCCTGGTCACGATCAAGCCGGGCGAGGCCTACAACGCGGATTCCGTCGTGCAGACGACCAAGGCCTTCACCGATTTCTTCGGCACCTTCGGTTATGCGTTCGCGCAGGTCGAGGCCAAGCCGGAGGTGGACCGGGTGAACAACCGCGTCACGCTGGTGCTGCAGGCCGAGCCCTCGCGCCGAGCCTATGTGCGGCGCGTCAACGTGGCCGGCAACAACCGTACCCGCGACGAGGTCGTGCGCCGGGAGTTCCGCCAGTTCGAGGCCGCGTGGTACGACTCCGAGAAGATCCGCCTGTCCCGTGATCGCGTCGACCGACTGGGCTTCTTCAAGGAGGTGTCGATCGACACCCAGGAGGTGCCGGGCGCACCGGACCAGGTCGATCTGGTCGTGACCGTCGTCGAGAAGCCCACCGGCAACCTGAGCCTCGGTGCCGGCTATTCGTCCGGCGACGGCCTGGGGCTGACCGGCGCAATCCGCCAGGACAACGCCTTCGGCTCCGGCAACTCGCTGGGCGTGCAGGTCAACACCAGCAAGGTGAACCGCACGATCGTCTTCAGCACCACCGACCCCTACTTCACGGTCGACGGCGTCTCGCGGTCGATCGACGTCTACCACCGCAGCGCCAGCCCTTACTCGGACACCGACAGCTACAAGCTGGTCACCAGTGGCGCATCGCTGCGCTTCGGCGTGCCGTTCACCGAGTCCGACACGGTCTACTTCGGCGGGGGCGTCGAGCGCACCCGCATCGTGCCGGGTACCAACCTGCCGGCCGCCTATGCCAACTACGCGAACCAGTTCGGCTTCTCCAGCAATTCCGTGCCGCTGACGGTGGGCTGGTCGCGCGATTCCCGCGACAGTGCGCTGGCGCCCAACAACGGCGTGTTCCAGCGGGTCAACGCGGAATGGAGCATCGCCGGCGATGCGAAATACCTCACCACCAGCTACCAGTACCAGCAGTACTACCCGCTGAACAAGCAGTTCACGCTGGCCTTCAATGGCGACGTCGGTTACGGCAAGGGCCTGGGGGGGCGTCCGTTCCCGCTGTTCAAGAACTTCTCCGGCGGCGGCCTGGGCTCGGTGCGCGGCTTCGAGCAGGGCAGCCTGGGGCAGATCGATGCCACCACGGGCAACTCGATCGGCGGCACCCGCAAACTCAATGCGAACTTCGAACTGCTGACACCTTTCCCGGGCGCAGGCAATGACCGCACACTGCGCATGTTCACCTTCTTCGATGTCGGCAATGTCTACGGCGAGGCCCAGCCGATCCGCCTGAACCAGCTGCGCGCCGCCGCCGGCCTGGGCATCAGCTGGGTATCGCCGGTGGGCCCGCTGCGGCTCGCGCTGTCGCGCCCGGTGCGCAAGTTTGCTGGCGATAAAATTCAGAACATTCAATTTCAGATTGGAACCTCTTTCTAATGAAGCCCCTTTTTCGTCACGGTTGCGCGCTGATCGCGCTGGTGGTAGCCGGGCTGGCCCTGCAGGCCCACGCCCAGGAGTTCCGGGTCGGCTTTGTGAACACCGACCGGATCCTCAAGGAGTCGGCCGCCGCCAAGGCGGCCAGCGCGAAGCTGGAGCAGGAGTTCTCCAAGCGCGAGAAGGACCTGATCGACCAGGGCACGGCGCTCAAGGCGGCCGCGGACAAGCTCGAACGTGAATCCCCGACGCTCTCGGAGTCGCAGCGCGCGACGCGCCAGAAGCAGCTGGTCGACCAGGACCGGGATCTCCAGCGCAAGCGCCGCGAAGCCCAGGAAGACCTGAACGCCCGCAAGAACGAGGAACTCCAGTCGGTGTTCGAGCGCGCCAACCGTGTGGTGCGCCAGATCGCCGAGACCGAAAAATACGACCTGGTGCTGCAGGAGCCGGTCGTCTACATCAACCCCAAGCACGACATCACCGACAAGGTGATCAAGGCGCTGAACACCGGCGGCCGCTGAGCGGCGGACCGCAGCCGCTGTGACGTTGTCGCTGGGCGCCATCGTCGATGCCCTCGGCGGCGAACTGCACGGCGAGCGCACACAGCAGATCCACGGCCTCTCGACGCTGGCACTGGCCGGCCCCGGCCAGCTGAGTTTCATCGCCAACGAGCGTTACCGGCAGCAACTGGCCGACAGCGCTGCAGGCTGCATCATCGTCGGCCCGCCGCTGGCCGCGGCCGCGCAGGCCCGCGGCGCCTGCATCGTCGCGGAATCCCCTTATGTCTACTACGCCCGGGTTACCCAGCTCTGGAAGCGCCACACGTCACCCGGCCGGCCGGCGGGCGTGCACCCCAGTGCGGTAGTGCATCCGGGCGCGCAGGTGGATCCGCAGGCCTGGATCGGCCCCTTGTGCGTCGTCGAACAGGGCGCCCGCATCGGGCCCGGCACGGTGCTGCACTCCCGGGTCACGGTCGGCGAGAACTGCCGCATCGGGGCCCGCTGCATCCTGCATGCCGGCGTCGTGATCGGCGCCGACGGTTTCGGCTTTGCGCCGACGCCCGAGGGCTGGGAAAAGATCGAGCAGCTGGGTGCGGTGCAGATCGGCGACGACGTCGAGATCGGCGCCAACACCTGCATCGACCGGGGCGCGCTGGCCGACACGGTGCTGGAAGACGGCGTCAAGCTGGACAACCTGATCCAGATCGGTCACAACGTGCGGGTGGGGCGCCACACCGCGATGGCCGCCTGTGTCGGCGTCGCCGGCTCGGCCACGATCGGCGCGCATTGCACGATCGGCGGTGCGGCCGTCGTGCTGGGCCATCTGCAACTGGCCGACCGGGTGCACATCTCGGCCGCCTCGGTGGTCACGCGTTCCCTGCTGCAGCCCGGCCACTATAGCGGCTTCTTCCCGATCGACGACAATGACCGCTGGGAGAAGAACGCCGCCGTGCTCAAGCGCCTGCATGACCTGCGCACGCGCCTGCAGACCCTCGAAAAGCGCAGCAACCAATCGACCTCGCCATGATGGACATCCACCAGATTCTCAAGCAGCTGCCGCACCGCTATCCCTTCCTGCTCGTCGACCGCGTGCTGGAGATCGAGAAGGGCAAGCGCATCAAGGCCCTGAAGAACGTGACCATGAACGAACCCTTCTTCACCGGGCACTTTCCGCACCGCCCGGTGATGCCGGGGGTGCTGATGCTCGAGGCGCTGGCCCAGGCCGCGGCGCTGCTGGCCTTCGACACGCTGGGCGTCACGCCGGACGACAAGACGGTCTATTACTTCGCCGGCATCGACGGGGCGCGCTTCAAGCGGCCGGTCGAACCGGGCGACCAGCTCACGCTGCATGCGGAGCTTGACCGCATGCGTTCCGGCATCTTCAAGTTCCGCGCCCATGCGACCGTCTGCGAGGAACTCGCGGTCGAGGCCGAACTGATCTGCACGATGCGCTCGATCGCCTGAGGCCGTGACCAAGCCGCAGACCGTGCCCCGGATCCACCCGACTGCGATCGTCGACCCCCAGGCGGAGCTCGACAGCAGCGTCTCGGTGGGGCCGTACACCGTGATCGGCCCGCACGTCCGGGTGGATGCCGGCACGACGATCGGCGCGCACTGCGTGCTGGAGGGCCACACGACGATCGGCCGCGACAACCGGATCTTCCAGTTCAACTCGCTGGGCGCGATCCCGCAGGACAAGAAGTACGCTGGCGAGCCCTGCGAGCTGGTCATCGGCGCGCGCAACACCGTGCGCGAGTTCTGCACCTTCAACATCGGCTCACCCGGTGATGCCGGCGTGACCCGGCTGGGTGACGACAACTGGATCATGGCCTATGTGCACCTGGCCCATGACTGCCAGGTTGGCGACCACACCATCTTCGCGAACAACTCCCAACTGGCCGGCCATGTGCATGTGGGTGACTGGGTGATCCTGGGCGGCTTCACGGTGGTGCACCAGTTCGTGCGCCTTGGCGCCCACAGCATGACGGCGATGTGCGCGCTGCTGTTCGCCGATCTGCCGCCTTTCGTGATGTGCCAGGGGCAGCCAGCGTCCGCCCGCTCGATGAACTTCGAAGGTCTGCGCCGGCGCGGCTTCTCGGCCGACCGGCTGGCCTGCGTCAAGGCGATGCACAAGGCCCTGTACCGCGACAACCTGGGCCTGACCGAGGCGCGGGAGCGCATCGCGGCGCTGGCCGGGATCCACCCCGAGGCAGCGGCAGACATCGCGCTGATGCAGGGCTTCCTGGAGGCCGTGGATCCCGGGCGCGGCATCGTCCGTTGAACGGGTGCGCACAGCCGTGACACACCCGGGTACCGCCCTGGCCCCCCGCATGGCGATGGTGGCCGGCGAGACCTCCGGTGACCTGCTGGCCGGCCTGCTGCTGCAGGGGCTGCGGGCACGCTGGCCCGGCCTGCAGGCCGCGGGCATCGGCGGGCCCCGGATGGGTGCGCAAGGATTCGAGGCCTGGTGGCCCAGCGAGCGGCTGGCGGTGCGGGGCTATGTCGAGGTGCTGCGGCACTATCGCGGCATCGTCGCGATCCGGCAGCAGCTGCGCCAGCGGCTGCTGCGCCAGCCGCCGCAGGTGTTCGTCGGTGTCGACGCACCGGACTTCAACCTGCAACTCGAACAGTCGCTGAAGCAGGCCGGCGTGCCGACGGTCCATTTCGTCTGCCCCTCGGTGTGGGCCTGGCGCGCCGAGCGCCTGCAGCGCATCCGCTCCAGCGTGGACCATGTGTTGTGCCTGTTCCCGTTCGAGCCCGCGCTGCTGCAGGCGCACGGCATACCGGCCACCTATGTCGGCCATCCGCTGGCCAGCGTGATTCCGATGGAACCGGACCGGGCCGCGGCGCGCCGCACGCTCGGTCTGGACCCGGACCGTCCGGTCGTGGCGCTGCTGCCTGGCAGCCGGGCCTCCGAGATCCGCTACCTGGCGCAGCGCTTCCTGGCGGCCGCTGCGCTGCTGCGCCGGGAGCATCCGGCGCTGCAGTTCGTGCTGCCCGCGGTGCCCGCACTGCGGGAGGCGATCCAGGCGGCCGTGCAGTCGGCCGGCATGGCAAAGCACGTCCGTGTGCTGCCGGGGCAATCCCACGAGGCCCTGGCCGCCTGCGACGTCACGCTGATCGCCAGCGGCACCGCGACGCTGGAGGCGGCGTTGTTCAAGCGGCCGATGGTGATCGCCTACAACATGCACTGGCTGTCCTGGCAGATCATGCGACGCAAGCGGCTGCAGCCCTGGGTCGGCCTGCCCAACATCCTGTGCCGTGAGTTCGTGGTGCCGGAACTGCTCCAGGATGCGGCCACGCCGCAGGCGCTGGCTGCTGCGGTCCTGCAGTGGCTGCAGGACGCCCCGCGGACCGCAGCGCTGCAGCAGCAATTCACCCAGTTGCACCAGGACCTGCGGCGCGACACCGCCCGCCTTGCCACCGATGCGATCGCGCAAATCATCCACGCCGCCTGAACAGATCTGCTTCGACTGGAGCCGCGAGGGCCTGGTCGCCGGTGTCGACGAGGCCGGGCGCGGCCCGCTGGCCGGGCCGGTGGTGGCGGCTGCGGTGATCCTGGACGACCGGCGGCCGATTGCCGGTCTGGCCGACTCGAAGCAACTCACGCCGCTGCGGCGCGAGCGCCTGTTCGAGCAGATCCGCGCCCAGGCACTGTGCTGCTCGATCGCCCAGGCCAGCGTCGAGGAGATCGACCGCCTCAACATCCTGCAGGCGACGATGCTGGCCATGCAGCGGGCCGTGGCCGGCCTGCGCCTGCGGCCGGTGCGCGTGCTGGTGGACGGCAACCGCCTGCCGGTGCTCGACGTGCAGGGGGAGGCCATCGTCGGCGGCGACGCCCGGGTCGCCTGCATCTCGGCCGCGTCGATCCTGGCCAAGGTGCACCGCGACCAGCTGTGCCAGCAACTGCATGCCGACTTTCCGGCCTACGGATTCGACGCCCACAAGGGCTATGGCACGGCGCAGCACCTGGCGGCGCTGCGCACGCATGGCGCCTGCCCGGAGCACCGGCGCAGCTTTGCCCCGGTGACCAGGGTGCTCCCATGACCCATGGCCCGCAGCCAGCGCCGGTCACGATCGCGTCCCGCGACAACCCGCTCGTCAAGCAGTTGCGCCGGCTGTCGGAGCAGGGCACGGCCTACCGCCGCACCGGCCAGTTCTGGATCGAGGGTGAGCACCTCTGCAGTGCCGCGATGGCACGGGGGATGCGGCCGGCGGTGCTGGTGGTGGCCGCGTCCAGGATGAACCAGGTGCCCGGGGCCTGGCAGGCGGCCGCCGCGCGTACGGTCGTGCTGGAGGACCGGCTGTTTGCCGACCTCAGCGCGCTGGAGTCGCCGTCGCATGTCGGTTTCGTGATCGACCTGCCGACGCCACCGGCCCAGCCGTTGCAGGTCGCCAGCGTGGTGCTGGACCGCGTCCAGGACGCCGGCAACGTCGGCTCGATCCTGCGCAGTGCGGCCGCCTTCGGGTTTCGCCAGGTGCTGGCGCTGCAGGGCACCGCCGGCCTGTGGTCGGCCAAGGTGCTGCGGGCCGGCATGGGCGCGCATTTCGGCCTGCAACTGATCGAAGGCTTGCAGGCGGACGATGTGCGGGCGACCGGCCTGCCGCTGCTGGTCACCAGCTCCCACCAGGGGCAGGACCTGCAGCAGGAAGACCCGCCCTGGCCCTGTGCCTGGGTGTTCGGCCATGAAGGGCAGGGCGTGTCCGCGCTGCTGCTGGAGGCGGCGGCACGCCGGGTGCGCATCCCCCAGCCCGGCGGCGAGGAGTCCCTCAACGTGGCGGCGGCGGCGGCGATCTGCCTCTACGCCAGCGCCTGCGCGGGCACCCGCTGAGGTGCCCGGGCCGGCACCGCTGGCTATAATGAAGGGCTGTCCAGTAAGCAGCTTTCCCCGAGCGATTCTTCGAATCAAATTCCCTTGGACGAGCCGCAGCCAGGTGTCTGGTCTTGCCGAGGCTCGGGGTTACCCGCAACTCATCGGAGATCCCCGTGCTCTTGTCTCTCAAGGGAACCCGCCCACCGGCCATCCTGGCACTCGCAGACGGCACCGTCCACCTCGGTGAATCGATCGGTGCACCCGGTTCCTGCGTCGGTGAGGTCGTCTTCAATACCGCGATCACCGGGTACCAGGAGATCCTGACCGACCCCAGCTACTGCCAGCAGATCGTCACGCTGACCTACCCGCACATCGGCAATTACGGCACCACCGGCCAGGACGCGGAATCCAACCGCGTGCAGGCCGCCGGCCTGATCATCAAGGACCTGCCGCTGGCGGCGTCCAACTTCCGCTCCGAGGCGAGCCTCTCCCAGTACCTGCAGGCCCAGGGCACCGTCGCGATCGCCGGCCTGGATACCCGCAGGCTCACCCGCCACCTGCGCACGCTGGGCGCCCAGAACGGCTGCATTCTGGCACTGCCCGCCGGCGCGCGTGTCGAGCAGGCCAGCATCGACATGGCCATCGCGTCGGCCCGCCAGGCACCGTCCATGGCCGGGCTGGACCTGGCCCGGGTCGTGACGGTCAAGGCCCCCTATCCGTGGACCGAAACCGAATGGTCGCTCGGCGGGAACGGGCAGCCACCCGGCTTCGGCTCGCAGGACGCGCCGCGCTTCCATGTCGTCGCCTACGATTTCGGCGTCAAGCGCAACATCCTGCGCATGCTGGCACAGCGCGGCTGCCGCATCACGGTCGTGCCGGCCCAGACCTCCGCCGCCGAGGCGCTGGCCCTGCGCCCGGACGGCATCTTCCTGTCCAACGGCCCCGGGGACCCGGAGCCCTGCGACTACGCGATCGCCGCGGCCCGTGAACTGATCGACCGCGGCATTCCGACGTTCGGCATCTGCCTGGGGCACCAGATCCTCGCGCTGGCCTCCGGCGCGCGGACCTTCAAGATGAAGTTCGGCCACCACGGCGCGAACCACCCGGTCAAGGACCTGGACACCGGCCGTGTCAGCATCACCAGCCAGAACCACGGGTTCGCGGTCGACGAGAAGTCGTTGCCGTCCAACCTGCGGGCGACCCACGTCAGCCTGTTCGACGGCACGCTGCAGGGCCTGGCCCGCACCGACCGGCCGGCCTTCTGCTTCCAGGGGCACCCGGAAGCCTCCCCCGGTCCCCACGACATTTCCTACCTATTCGAGCGTTTCGTCGCCCTGATGGACTCGCAGAGCCGGAGCGAACATGCCTAAGCGCACAGACATCCACAGCGTACTCATCATCGGCGCCGGCCCGATCATCATCGGTCAGGCCTGCGAGTTCGACTACTCCGGTGTGCAGGCCTGCAAGGCGTTGCGCGAAGAGGGGTTCAAGGTCATCCTGATCAACAGCAACCCGGCCACGATCATGACCGACCCGGCGACGGCGGACGTGACCTACATCGAGCCGATCACCTGGCAGACGGTCGAGAAGATCATCGCCAAGGAGCGCCCGGACGCGATCCTGCCGACGATGGGTGGCCAGACGGCGCTGAACTGTGCGCTGGACCTCTGGCACCAGGGCGTGCTGGAGCGCTACGGCGTGGAACTGATCGGCGCCAGCCCGGAGGCGATCGACAAGGCCGAGGACCGCCAGAAGTTCAAGCAGGCCATGACGCGCATCGGCCTGGGCTCGGCCCGCTCCGGCATCGCGCACAGCATGGACGAGGCCTGGGCGGTGCAGAAGACCGTCGGCTTCCCGACCGTCATCCGGCCCAGCTTCACGTTGGGCGGCACCGGCGGCGGCATTGCCTACAACGCCGAGGAATTCGAGACCATCTGCAAGCGCGGTCTGGAGGCATCGCCGACCAACGAACTGCTGATCGAGGAGTCGCTGCTCGGCTGGAAGGAGTTCGAGATGGAGGTGGTCCGCGACAAGGCGGACAACTGCATCATCGTCTGCTCGATCGAGAACCTGGATCCGATGGGCGTGCACACCGGTGATTCGATCACGGTGGCGCCAGCCCAGACGCTCAGCGACCGGGAGTACCAGATCCTGCGCAATGCGTCGCTGGCCGTGCTGCGCGAGATCGGCGTGGACACCGGCGGCTCGAACGTGCAGTTCGCGATCAACCCGGTGGACGGGCGCATGGTCGTCATCGAGATGAACCCGCGCGTGAGCCGCTCGTCAGCGCTGGCCTCCAAGGCCACCGGTTTTCCGATCGCCAAGATCGCCGCCAAGTTGGCGGTGGGCTACACACTGGACGAACTGCGCAACGAGATTACCGGTGGCGCGACGCCGGCCAGCTTCGAGCCGAGCATCGACTACGTGGTCACCAAGATTCCGCGTTTCGCGTTCGAGAAGTTCCCGGCCGCGGATTCCCGGCTGACCACGCAGATGAAGTCCGTCGGTGAGGTCATGGCCATCGGCCGCACCTTCCAGGAGTCGTTCCAGAAGGCGCTGCGCGGGCTGGAGGTCGGTGTCGACGGCATGAACGAGAAGACGCAGGACCGCGAGGTACTGGAGAAGGAACTCGGCGCGCCCGGCCCGGAGCGCATCTGGTACGTCGGGGACGCCTTCGCGCAGGGCATGAGCGTGGACGAAGTCTTCGCGCTGACGAAGATCGACCCCTGGTTCCTGGTGCAGATCCAGGAGATCGTCAAGATTGAGCTGGAGCTCGAGACGCGCTCGCTCGACGTGCTGGACGCGCCCACGCTGCGCGCCCTCAAGCGCAAGGGCTTCTCCGACCGCCGCCTGGCACGCCAGCTCAAGACCACCGACAAGGTCATCCGGGATCTGCGCCGCTCGCTGGGCGTGCGGCCGGTCTACAAGCGGGTGGACACCTGCGCGGCGGAGTTCCCGACCGGCACCGCCTACCTGTACTCGACCTACGACGAGGAATGCGAAGCCGAGCCGACCAGCCGCAAGAAGATCATGGTGCTGGGTGGTGGCCCCAACCGGATCGGGCAGGGCATCGAGTTCGACTACTGCTGCGTGCATGCGGCCCTGGCGATGCGCGAGGATGGCTACGAGACCATCATGGTCAACTGCAACCC
>JAEUOX010000117.1 GCA_016790475.1 Rhodoferax sp.
TGCACATCGTATCAATTCAACGATGCGCGTAACCGCCTTGCGGCAAGGCCACCCGGGCCATCACCATTTGCCCCTTGGCTGCTTGGCCCGGACGAAGGCCGCGATGATGTCGGCCGACTCCTGCCGCTGGTTGCGGTGGGCAAAGTCGATCGCCGTCAGCGCCTGCTCATTCTTCAGCAAGGGATCGGCGCCAGCCTCCAGCAGCAGCTTCACCGCCGACGGTGTTCCGTAGAACGCGGCCATCATCAGCGGCGTCGTCCCGTTGGGCGAACTGGCATCAATATAGGCATGGTTGTCCAGCAGCAACTGGATGATGGCGACCTGGCCGCTGGTGCTGGCGTAGTGCAGCGGCGTCCAGCCGGGCTTGTTGACGTCCGCGCCCCGGCTGACCAGCAACCGGGCGTACTCCAGCTGGCCATGCAGCGCCGCCAGCATCAGCGGGTTTTCATCCGCCTTGGTGCGCACCTCGACCTGGGTCTTCGGCCAGCGGGCCAGTACCGTGGCGGCCTTGTAGGACCGCTCCCGGGCGGCCACCAGCAGACCATGCATGCCGCCGGGGTCGAGCGTGTTGGGGTCGAAGCCGCGCTGCAGCAGGCTGCTCACGGTCGCTTCATCGTCGATTTTCAAGGCCTGGAAGTAATCTTCGTAGGATCCAGCTCTGGCACATGAAAATCCAATTAAAACAATAAACAATACAAGATATCTCATGTATTGCATGAGGTACTGCGCTCCGCCCACTGACATCTGGATTCCGGTTTTCATGCTCGCACCCCCGCAAAAAGCACCTCGAAATTGGCCTCGGTGGCCGCCGCGATCTCTTCCACCGGGCAGGCCCGCACCTCGGCGATCTGCCGCGCCACATGCGGCACATACGAGGGGTTGTTGGTTTTCCCGCGGTGCGGCACCGGCGCCAGGTAGGGGCTGTCAGTCTCGATCAGCAGGCGATCCAGCGGCACCCAGGCCGCAATGTCGCGCAGGTCCTGGGCATTGCGGAAGGTCACGATGCCGGAAAAGGAAATGAAATAGCCCAGGTCCAGTGCGGCGCGGGCGACCTCGCGGGACTCGGTGAAGCAATGGAACACGCCCCGCGAGACCGGCCCCGCCCCGAGATGCCCCTCGGCCCGCAGCAGATCCAGCGTGTCGCCCGCGGAGCTGCGGGTGTGGATCACCAGCGGCAGGTCCAGCGCACGGCCGGCCCGGATGTGCACCCGAAAGCGTTCCCGCTGCCATTCCATGTCCGCCGGGGTCCGGGTGCCGAGCCGGTAGTAGTCCAGGCCGGTCTCGCCGATCGCGACCACACGGGGCAGGCGACCACGCTCCAGCAGGTCGGCCAACGTCGGCTCGGCCACGTTCTCGTTGTCCGGATGGACGCCGACCGTGGCCCAGAAGTTGTCATGGTCGCTGGCCAGCGCGTGCACGGCCGGAAACTCCTCCAGCGTCGTGCAGATGCAAAGTGCCCGGTGCACCTGGGCCGCGGACATCGCCGCCCGGATGGCTGGCAGGTCAGCGGAAAGTTCCGGGAAGCTGAGGTGGCAATGGGAATCGGTGAACATGCGTGTCAGGGACCACCCTGCCCCCGTGCGGCGCCCCGCCCTGCCCCGCAGGGACGGCGCCCGCCGCGGCGCTCAGATGGTCTGGGTGGGCCGGTCGGAGCCGATCATCGCCCCCAGGATCTCCTCGATCTTGAGCTTGAGCAGCTTGGACTTCTCGTCCTTTGGAAACTGGATGCCGACGCCCTGCGTGCGGCTGCCGGCCGCCTTGGGCGGCGTGACCCAGGCCACCTTGCCGGCCACGGGATAGCGCTGCGGGTCCTCCGGCAGCGACAGCAGCACGTAGATGTCATCGCCCAGCTTGTACTCCCGGCCGGTCGGGATGAAGATGCCGCCTTCGGCGAACATCGGGATGTAGGCGGCATACAGCGCGGCCTTCTCCTTGATGGCCAGCTGGATGACACTGGGGCGGGGGGACGTGGGCGAGGTGCTCATGGGCGCGTTGCGGCTGGCTGCGAGTTTAGGATGTTTTTCGCCTGGTTCACCAGCGCGTCGAGCATCAGCCCGGCATGGAAGGGATGTTCGGCGGTGCGCCGCGCGCCGGCCAGGTCACGCGACCACCGGCTCAGGGCCTGCAGGGGGATGCCGGAAGGCAGGTCCCGCGCATCGAAATAGCGCGGCTCCGCGCCCTGCCCGTGCAGCAGCAGGTCGTGGCACAGCTTGTGCAGCGTGTCGATGACCTCGCGCACCGGCCAGGCCTGCAGCGGGCCGCTGTCCCCCTGCTGCAGCGCGCGCGGAAGCCGATTCCAGCTTTCCGGTTCGCGACCGGAGCGGGCCAGCAGCAGGGCGTCGGCCGGCCGGCCGCCGGCAGCGCGCAGCCAGGCCCGCGCGGCTTCCGGTTGGACCTGCTGGTGCTCCAGCCAGTCGGTCGCCGCCTGCGTGTCCGGCCAATGCATCGCGTGGCCCAGGCAGCGGCTGCGGATCGTCGGCAGCAGCTGGTGCGCGTTTTCCGTGGCCAGCACAAAGCGGACCGCGCCCGGCGGCTCCTCCAGCGTCTTGAGCAGCGCATTCGCGGTGACGGTGTTCATGCGGTCGGCCGGGTAGACCAGCACGACCTTGCCACGCCCGCCGCCGCTGGTGCGCTGCGAGAAATCCACCGCGTCGCGCAGCGCGTCGATCCGGATCTCCTTGCTCGGCTTGCGCTTCTTGTCGTCGAGCTCGGCCTGCACCTTCTCCGGCAGCGGCCAGGCGCGCTCCAGCATCTCGGTTTCGGGCATCAGCACGCACAGGTCGGCATGCGTGCGCACAGTGATCGCGTGGCAGCTGCCGCAGTGGCCGCAGGCGCCCTGCTCCGTCGGCTGTTCGCACAGCCAGGCGGTGGCCAGCGACAACGCCAGGTCGTACTGGCCGAGCCCGCTGGCACCTTGCAGCAGCCAGGCATGCCCACGCTGCCGCAACAGATCCTGCAGCTGCGTGACGATCCAGGGCGGCTGCGTCGCGTCGCCGCTCATGCCAGCCACCCCCGGCCCTGCACCGCGGCCTCGACAGCGGCCCAGACGGCCGAGCGCTCCCGGGCGGCATCCACCCGACAGAAGCGCCCCGGATCCTGCTGCATGCGTGCGGCATAGCCGGCCGCGACCCGGC
>JAEUOX010000141.1 GCA_016790475.1 Rhodoferax sp.
CACCTGAACCTGCACAAGACCTTCTGCATCCCGCACGGCGGCGGCGGCCCGGGCGTCGGCCCGGTCTGCGTCGTCGAGGACCTGGTGCCCTACCTGCCGGGCCACGCCACCGGCGGGCTGCCGGTGCACGGTGTGGGCGCGGTCAGCGCCGCGCCGCTGGGCAATGCGGCGGTGCTGCCGATCAGCTGGATGTACTGCCGGATGATGGGGCCCACCGGCCTGCGCAGCGCGACCGAGGTGGCGATCCTCAGCGCGAACTACATCCGGGCGCGCCTGGCGGACCACTACCCGACGCTCTACACCAGCGCCAACGGCCATGTGGCCCATGAGTGCATCCTGGACCTGCGCCCGCTGAAGGAAAGCAGCGGCGGCGCCCAGGGCATCAGCGCGGAGGACGTCGCGAAGCGGCTGATGGACTATGGCTTCCACGCGCCGACGCTGAGCTTCCCGGTGCCCGGCACGCTGATGGTCGAGCCGACCGAGAGCGAGACGCTGGCCGAGCTGGACCGCTTCATCGACGCGATGATCGCGATCCGCGAGGAGATCCGCCGGGTCGAGCGCGGGGAATGGCCGCAGGACAACAACCCGCTGCGCCATGCGCCGCACACCGCGGCCGCCGCGCTGGACGCTGCCTGGGACCGCCCCTACAGCCGGGAGACCGCCGTGTTTCCGGTGGCCAGCCTGCGCCGGGGCAAGTACTGGACGCCGGTCGGGCGCATCGACAACGCCTGGGGCGACCGCAACCTGTTCTGCAGCTGCGTGCCGGTCGCGGACTACGCCGGCTGAGCGTCCTGCCCGAGCGCCGAGGCCACGACCGCCCGCAGGTCGTGTTCGGTGAAGGGCTTGGCGATGTAGCCGGCCGGCCGCGCCGCCGCGGCGCGCTCCAGTCCGTTGCCGGCCACGAAGGCGCTCAGGAAGACCGAAGGCACGTCGAAATCCGCCCGGATCGCCAGCGCGGCGGCGATGCCGTCCATCGGACCGCGCAGATGGATGTCCATCAGCACCAGCGCCGGCCGCAGGCTGCCGGCGAGTTCGATGGCCTGCGCGCCGGTGGCGGCCGGGCCCAGCGCCCGGTAGCCCAGGCTGCGCAGCTGCAGCGCGATGTCCCAGGCGATGATCGCGTCGTCCTCGACGACCAGGATGGCGGGCGGTTCGTTCGGCACGGTCGAAGACGTCATGGCTCGGTCGGGTGCAGGGGTCCGTCGGGCATCACCAGCGGGGCGGGCTGTTCGACCTGGAAGGACACGGCGAACACCGCCCCCTGGCCCGGCCCGGAAAACAGCGCGAGTGTGCCACCGATCTGCTGGCACAGCTGCGACACCAGTTGCAGCCCCATCGAGACGCTGTCCTCCACTGTGAAGCCGGCCGGCAGTCCGACACCGTTGTCGGCCACCTCCAGGCGCCAGCCGGCGCCATCCTCCAGCGGCTGCAGCGCAATCGACACCTGCCCGCCGCGGCCGTCCGGGAAGCCGTGCTTCAGCGCATTGGAGATCAGCTCGTTGACCATCAGCCCGCAGGGCAGCGCCTGGTCCATGCCGACCTGCACCGGGGCCAGCTGCTGGTGCAACTGCACCGGCGCACCCGGCCCCATCAAGGCGCCGTAGGCCTGCTGCACGACCTTGGCCAGATAGTCCGCCAGATCCACCGACGCGAAGGTGCCGGAGCGGTACAGCGACTCATGCAGCAGCGCCATCGAGCCGATGCGGCCCTGCATCTCGGACAGCACGGTGCGGGTCTCCGGGCGCTCGGTGCGGCGGCCTTCCAGGCGCAGCAGGCTGGTGATGACCTGCAGGTTGTTCTTGACGCGGTGGTGCACCTCCTTGAGCAGTGCCTCCTTGTCGCGCAGCGAGTCCTGCAGCACCTGCGCGGTCTTGCGGCGCCCGGTGATGTCGGACAGCGTACCGATCATCCGCTGCGGGGCCCCGGCCGCGTCGCGCCGGATCACCTTGCCGCGGTCCAGCACCCACAGCCAGCTGCCGTCCTTGCGGGCCATCCGGTACTCCGCCTCATACACCTCCGAGGCGCCCGCCAGATGATCCTGCAGGCGCTGAAGCACCGCCGGCAGGTCCTGGGGATGCACCCGGCGAACCCAGACATCGTAGTGCGCGACGAGCTCGTCGTCCGCATGGCCGAGCAGTTCCTTCCAGCGCGTGCTGTAGTACATCGTGCCGTCCGCGACACCCCAGTCCCACAAGGCATCGCCGGAGCCTTCGATCGCGAACTTCCAGCGGCCCTCGCTGTCCTCCAGCGCCAGGTGGCTGGCCGCCGCCCGCGCCATCGCGGCCTGGCGTTCCCGGACCAGCAGCGTCACCAGCGCCGCCAGCAGCAGCGCGATCACGACGCCGGCGATCCCGACCCAGCGCGGCGTGGCCTGCTCGGCGGCCGACAGGAAGGCGTTGTCCGGCACGAAATCCAGCTGCCAGGAGCGGCCGTACACCTGGATCACGCGGCTGAAGCGCGGGGCGCCTGCGACCTCCGGCAGCGCGTTGGTGAACAGCACCCTCGCCGCCCCTGCGCCCCCCTGCCCGAAGGACGGGCCCCGGTCCGACAACGTCACGCGCAGGCCCTGCATCAGCCCTTCCGTCTCCAGACGCTGGATCAGGTTCAGCACACGCAGCGTGACGGCGACCGAGCCCAGGAAGTTCGCGTCCCGCACCTCGGCCCGGCGCTCGCCGGGGGCGGCACGGAACACCGGCACCCGGATCACGAAGCCGGTCGGCGCCACGGTGTACTGCACCAGGTCGAACGGCGCGCTGGCCACCGGCTCGCCGGTGCGCATCGAATGCCGCATCGACGCCAGGTTGGCAGGCTGTGCGCTGATGTCCAGCCCATGCACCCCCTCGTTGCCCGCCATCGGCCACAGGTAATGCGCCACGAAATACTCCGGCCGATCACCGGGCGGGCGGATCGCGAAGCCGGGGTAGCCGCGCGGATCCAGCGAGGTGTCGGCCTGCACCGCGCGCTCGAAGGCCGCCTTGTCCTCCCGGCGCAGGTAGCGCGTGAAGGCGATGTTGCTGACCTCCGGCAGGCGTTCCTCGACCTGCAGGTTCTGCACCGCCTGGTCGAATTCGGCGCGCCCCAGTGCCGGATCCAGGATGAACAGCCCGCGCAGCCCGAAGGCGATCTCGGTGTAGGCATCCAGCCGGCGGATCAGCGCGTCCGACAGCGCGTTGGCCGCCCGCGCGAACCGCGCCTGGGCGACCTGCTCGGCCGAGGCCGCCTGCTGGCGTGCCAGCCAGCCGCTGGCCGCCAGGCCGAGCACGGCGATCAGCACGCCCGGCAGCCAGGCGTACGCGGACTCGGGCAGCAGGCCCCGGCGCATCTCAGCCAGGCTGGCCGATCGCCGCGCGCAGATGCGCCATGCTGGCGCGCAGCTGCGCCTCGATGTCCGCCGCGCGGCCGATCACGTCGGCGAAGGGCTCGAACGACACCAGACCGGCATAACCGGCGTCCAGCAGCGCCCGCAGTTGCCCGGTGTTGTCGAGCCGGTCACCAGGGCCAACCAGCACCCGGTGGCCGTCCCGCATCGCGTCGGGCGCCAGCGCGGTGTCTTCAACGCCGGACACATGCACCAGGCCGGTCCGCGCCGGGAACAGGCGGGCGTCCCCGGCCAGGTGGTGGTGGAAGGTGTCATGCACCAGCGCCAGGCAGGCCGGTGCACCGACCGCCTCGATCGCGTCGACCGCCAGCGCCTTGCGCCGCACCGCACACTCGGCAAAGCCCAGCGGCTCGATCAGGCCGGTCAGCCGGTGGGCCTCCAGCAGCGGCACCAGCCGCGTCAGCGCCTGCTGCAGGTCCGCCTGGCGTTGCGCCGCGCTGCGCGGATCGCGCAGGCTGTTGGTCGGGCACAGCACCAGGGACTGCGCGCCACAGGCCGCGGCATAGGCCATCAGCGTGCGCGCCTCGGCCTCGCGCTGCGCGTCGAACTGGTCGAAGCGCTGCAGCGCGTTGATCGAGCGGATCGTCAACCCGTGCGCGCGCGCCACCGCGCCGACCTGCGCGGCGTCGGTGCCGTCGAGCATCTCGACGCCGTCCAGGTCATTGCGGATCTCGATCGCGCGGACATCCAGCCGCTGCGCCATCGCGGCGAAGGACTCCAGGGGCATGTGGGGCGCACACATGCGGTTGAGGGCGAAGTTCAGTGGCATGGGCGTCGCTCCGGGGGTGGGGGCAGGCTGCGAAACAGCGCTCGGGCCCGATGCTACCGTGTTCGCATCCGGCGCCGGAACACCAGCAGCGCCACCAGGGCCATGCCGCACAGGCCCAGGATCGGCCTGTCCAGGCCCTGGCGCTCGGCCAGCGGGCCGACGATCAGCAGCAGCAGGTTGGCCAGCTGCGAGACCATGAACCACAGCCCCATCACGCGCGCACGGTAGGCGTCCTCGACGTCGCTCTGCAGCAGGATGATCGTCGCCGTCAGCGCCGCCTCCGCCGCCAGGCCGAACAGCAGCCGGGCGCCGACCGCCACCCAGGCGTCGCGGGTGATCGCGAACACCACGGTCGTTGCGATGCCGACCGCCAGACCGCCGAGGATCACCCGGCCCATCGCCCGGGTCTCGCGCCGCTGCGACAGCCAGACGGAGGCCAGCGCCGCGCCGACGCCGGTCGCCCCGGCCAGGATCGCCAGGCCGCTGGAGCCGTCGCCGAACAGCCGTGCCGCGAAGGCCGGCAGCAGGCGGTGCGTCACGCCGCGCAGCGCGTCGTTGAAGAAGGTCAGCATCAGCAGCAGGCCGATGGTCGGGTGCGCCAGGCTGTAGCGCAGACCCTCCAGATAGTCGTGGTAAACGCTGTTGTCGCTGCGCGGATTGGGAACGGCTGGCGGCAGGCGCATGGCGTGCAGCATCCACAGGTAGACCGCATACCCGGCCACGTTGAACAGGAAGCAGACGGCCACCGGGAACCAGGCCAGCAGCACGCCGGCCAGCGCCGGGCCGGCGAACATCGCCAGCGTGCGATAGGACGAGCTGAACGCGATCGCGGCCGGCAGCTGCTCGCGCGGCACGGCGCGCGGCAGCAGGCCGTATGCGGCGGGCACGCTGAATGCGTGGATCGTGCCGTGCACGAAGGCCAGCAGGCCGAGCAGCCCGATCCCGAGCACACCGGCCATCGCGCTGGCGGCCAGCAGCAGCGACTGCACCAGCGCGCAGACATAGGTCACGAACAGCATCCGGTGGCGGTCCAGCCGGTCCGCGAGCACGCTGCCCCAGGGGCCCAGCAGGAAGTACGGCGCCAGGTCCAGCACCGTGATGATCGCCAGCCAGGTCGGCGAATGGGTCAACTCCCAGGCCAGCCAGCTCACCGCCAGCGTCTGCGCGAAGAAGCTGAGCCAGGACACGACCGAGGCGATCGTGTAGAGGCGGAAGTTGTGGTCCGCGAACAGGCGCCGGGTCGCGTCGGTGATCATGCCGCGGTAGACTCCCGCTGCTGCAGCCGGTGGGCGAACCAGACGCCCAGTACCGCGAGCACCAGGCCCCCGAGCGCGATGACCGGCGCCGCGCCGATCCGCGCGGCGGCACTGGCGGCCAGCGTCACGCCGACCGACTGCCCCAGGAACAGCGAAGCCGCGAACAGCGCGACCGCGGACCCGCGGGCGGCCGGCGCCATCTGCGCCGCGGCGGCCTGCATCACGTTGTGGAAGGCGAAGAACCCGAAGCCGGCGACCAGGCTGGCCGGTATCGCCGGCCGGCCGTCCGGCGCAAAGCCGATCACCAGCGCGCACACCAGCACCAGCAGGCTGCCCAGCCGGGCCAGCGTCGGCGGGCCGAGCCGGCGGATCAGCGGACGGGCCGCGGCCATGTAGGCGACCCCGCCCAGACCGAACAGCGCGACGACGGCGCCGGCGGCCGACAGCGAGAACCCGAGCGCATGGTGCAGGTGCGAAGCCCAAAGCGCCAGCGCCCCGAAGCCGGCCCCGCCTTCCAGGATGCCGACCAGCAGGATCGTGCGCGGCCAGGGCTGTGCCAGCAGGCCCCCGACCTGCGCCAGGAAGTGCGACGGCGGCGCCGTGCGCGGTGGCGCCGGCGCCTGGTGGGCCAGGTCCCGCAGCAGCAGCAGGCCGACCAGCGCGAACAGCAGCGCCAGCAGGCCAAAGGCCCAGCGCCAGCCGAGCCAGTCGGTCAGCAGCCCCCCCAGCAGCTGGCCGCTGCCCACGCCCAGTGCCGTGCCCAGACCGACCCGGGCGATCGTCTCCTGCAGCTGCCCCGGCTCGGCCACATCGCCGAGCCAGGCCAGCGCCAGCGGAATGATGGCGGCCGCGAACACTGCCACCAGCATGCGCGAGAACACCAGCATCTCCAGGCTGCCTGCGAAGACCGCCAGCAGGTTGCCCAGGCTGCAGGCCAGCGTGGCCCAGGCGATCACGCGGAACTTGCCGAGCCGGTCGCCCAGCGGGCCGTAGAACAGCTGCAGCACGCCGTAGACGATCGCGAACACCGACACCACGCGGGCGGCCTGCGGCAGACCGACCGCGAACACGCGCGACAATTCCGGCAGCATGGCGTCGCAGATGCGCTGCGTGCTCATGCTGGTGAACGTGGCGAGCGACAGCAGCAGGATGGAGCGCCGCGAGGCGGCGGGGGTGGCGGTCAGGCGGGTCATGGGTCGGACGTCCGGATTGTGACGCCGGTACGCCACCCGCGCGCCGCCGGCCGGATCAACGGAAGGGAACGAAGGATGGGCAAGGAAGTGATCCACCGCGTGCAGGTGGAGTTTGGCGACTGCGACCCGGCGCGCATCGTCTGGTTTCCGAATTTCTTTCGCTGGATCGACGCCGCCTCGCGCAACTTCTTCGTGCAGTGCGGGGTGCCGCCCTGGCATGAACTGGAGCAGAGCCACGGCATCATCGGCACGCCGCTGGTCGACACGCAGGCCCGCTTCATCCAGACCGCCAGCTACGGCGACCGGCTGGACATCCACACCCGGATCACCGAATGGCGCGGCCGCAGCTTCGTGCAGCACTACCGCGTGATGCGGGACACCACGGCGATCCTGGAGTGCACCGAAGTCCGCATCTTCGCGGCGCGGCGCAGCGGCTCCGAGCCCGGCATCCGCGCCGTCGAGGCGCCGCCGGACATCCGGGCGATGTGCAGCTGAGGGGCCGGGCCCGAAGCAGACTATGCTTGCATTTTTACAGGAATCGCCGTGATGTACGCCGTTCTGAAGACCCTGCACGTGCTGTCGATCATCGTCTGGATCGGCGGCATGGCCTTCACGCTGTTCTTCCTGCGGCCGGCGCTGACCGTGCTGGAGCCGCCGCTGCGGCTGCGCCTGATGCAGAACGTGCTGGGCCGCTTCTTTGGGGCGGTGCTGGCGCTGGCGCTGCTGACGCTGGTGACCGGTGTCTGGATGATGCTCGACTACGCCAGCCGGCTGCCCGACACGCCGGTGGCCGACATGCGGATGCCCTGGACCTGGTCCGCGATGGCCGGCCTCGGGGTGCTGATGATCGCGATCTTCGGCCACATCCGCTTCGTGCTGTTCCAGCGGCTGCGCCACGCGGTGGCGGCGAGTGCCTGGGCCGCCGGCGGGGCGGCCCTGTCCGGCATCCGGGTCTGGGTCCGCACCAACCTGATCCTGGGCCTGTTGATCGTCGGGCTGGTGTTCCTGGGGGGTGGCCCTCTTTGAACATCCTGATCCTGGGCGCCGGTCGCGTCGGCGAAAGCGTCGCAGAGAGCCTGGTGTCGGGCAAGAACGACATCACGCTGATCGATACCGACCCGGCCCGCCTGCGCGCGCTGCAGGAGCGGCTGGACCTGCGCGGCGTGGTCGGCAACGGCATCCAGCCTTCGGTACTGCAGGACGCCGGCATCGAGGATGCCGACCTGTTCATCGCCTGCGCGCCGCTGGACGAGACCAACCTGGTCGCCTGCAAGGTGGCGCATGACCGCTTCCATGTGCCGACCCGCATCGCCCGCGTCCGTTCGCCGGAGTTCCAGGACGGCGAGGCGATCCTGGGCCGCGAGGGTTTCGCGGTCGACCATGTGATCTGCCCGGAGGAAAGCGTCACACGCTATATACGCAAGCTGATCGAGTACCCGGAAGCGCTGCAGGTGCTGGAGTTCGCGCAGGGCCTGGTCAGCCTGATCGCGGTGCGGGCCATTGCCGGCGGGCCGCTGGTGCAGCACAACCTGGCCGAGATTCCGGCGCTGGTGCCGCAGGTGCCGATGCGCATCGTCGCGATCTACCGGCAGAACCGGGTGCTGCTGCAGCTCGACGGCAAGACCCGGATCGAACCGGGCGACGAGGTCTTCGTGCTGGCGGCCACCGCCGACATCCGCACCGTGCTGGGCGCGCTGCGCAAGATGGACCACCCGGTGCGCCGCGTCATGGTGGCCGGCGGCGGCAAGGTCGGCCTGCGCCTGGCCCGGGAGACCCATGACCGCTACCAGATCAAGCTGGTCGAGACGAACCCGTCGCGCTGCGAGTACCTGGCCACGCAGCTGCCCTCCAGTGTGCTGGTGCTGCAGGGCGACGCCACCGACGAGGACCTGATCGGTGACGAGAACGTCGCCGAGATGGACCTGTTCGCCGCGCTGACCAGCGACGACGAGGACAACATCATGGCCTGCCTGCTGGCCAAGCGCATGGGCGCGCGCCGGGTGCTGTCGCTGATCAACCGCAAGGCCTATGCCGACCTGGTGCAGGGCACGCAGATCGACATCGCGATCTCCCCGGCGCATGCGGTCATCGGCGAGCTGCTGGCCTATGTGCGGCGTGGCGACGTCGAGGCGGTGCACTCGCTGCGCCGGGGTGCCGCCGAGGCGCTGGAGGTCATCGTGCGCGGTGACCGCAAGTCCAGCCGCGTCGCCGGCCGGCGGATCGACGCGATCGGCCTGCCGAGCGGCGCGCAGGTCGGTGCGATCGTGCGCGGGCTGCACCGGCCGGACGGCAGCGCGGCCGAGGGCAGCGAGGATGCCGAGGTGCTGATCGCCCACCATGACACGGTCGTCGAGCCGGGCGACCATGTCATCGTGTTCGTGCACGGCCGCCGGATGGTGCAGCAGATCGAAAAGTTGTTCCAGGTCGGCGCGACCTTCCTGTTCTGAAGCGATGGGGGCACTGGCGGTCATCGCGCTGGTCGGCCGCATGGTGCTGCTGTTCAGCCTGCTGACCCTGGTGCCACTGGCCTTTGCCTGGATCGGCCGGGACGCGGCCCAGCAGGCCTTCACGACGGCGGCGCTGGTGACCTTCGTGGCCGGCAGCCTGATGAGCCTGACGACCCGGCGCTTCCGCCGGGAGCTGCAGCCGCGCGACGGCTTCCTGCTGGTGACGCTGACCTGGCTCGTGCTGCCGGCCTTCGGCGCGCTGCCCTTGTGGCTCGCCATCCCGGGCCTGAGCGTCACCGATGCCTACTTCGAGGCGATGTCGGCCATCACCGCGACCGGCGCCACGGTGCTCAGCGGCCTGGATGCGCTGCCGCTGTCGGTGAATGTCTGGCGCTGCTTCATGATGTTTGTCGGCGGCCTGGGCATCATCGTGCTGGCGGTGGCCATCCTGCCATTGCTGGGTGTGGGTGGCAGCCAGCTGTTCAAGGCCGAGACCGCCGGGCCGATGAAGGACCAGAAGCTCACGCCGCGCATCGCCGACACCGCCCGCGGCATCTGGGTCGCCTACGGCCTGCTGTCGCTGGCCTGCCTGCTGGCCTACCACGCAGCCGGCATGGACTGGATCGACGCCTTCCTGCACATGTGCAGCACCGTGAGCCTGGGCGGCTTCTCGCGCTATGACGCCAGCTTCGGGCACTGGAACTCGCCGCTGATCGAGGGCGTCGCGATGGTCTTCATGCTGCTGGCGGGCGTGAACCTGCTGCTGTACTTCGCGGTCTGGCGCAGGCGCTCGCTGGCCGTGCTGTGGCGCAACGTCGAGGTCCGCAGCTTCTATGCGGTGTTGGCCGGCAGCATCCTGCTGATCAGCGGCTACCTGGTCGCGACGGACGCCCATCCGGACCCGCTGGATGCGCTGCGCAAGACCGCCTTCCATGTGATCTCGGTGGCCACCACGACCGGGTATGCCTCCTACGACTATGCGCAGTGGCCGCTGTTCGCATCGCTGCTGATGATCCTGCTGGGCTGCTTCGCGACCTGCGCCGGCTCGACCGGCGGCGGCATCAAGATGATCCGCATGCTGCTGCTGGCGGCCCAGGCGCGGCGCGAGCTGGTGCGCATCGTGCACCCGCAGGTGGTCAACCCGATCGTGATCGGCGGGCGGGCGGTGGACGACCGCACGATCCAGGGCGTGATCGCCTACATGATGCTGTACGGCGCCACGCTGGTCGTGTTCACGATGGCGCTGCTGTTCAGCGGCCTGGATGTGGTGACGGCCTTCA
Organism: Rhodoferax sp.; assembly: GCA_016790475.1. Taxonomy (GTDB): domain Bacteria; phylum Pseudomonadota; class Gammaproteobacteria; order Burkholderiales; family Burkholderiaceae_C; genus CAISIP01. The sequence continues at coordinate 10,325 of JAEUOX010000141.1, forward strand.
CCGCGGTCGTGGCCTGCGTGAACAACATCGGCCCGGGGCTGGGGGAGGTCGGGCCGGCCGTCAACTACGGCGGCCTGAGCGACGTGCAGACCTGGATCTGCACGCTGGCGATGATGCTGGGCCGGCTGGAGCTGCTGTCGGTGATGGTGCTGCTGCTGCCGCAGTTCTGGCGGCGGTGACGGGCTGGCCCGCCGGGCGCGCAGGCGTCAGGCCGGCAGCTCCAGGTGGAAGTACAGCCCCGGGATCGGCCGGTCCTGGTCCTGGCGCAGCAGGCCCTCCCACTGGCGCCGCACGCGCAGCCCCTGCGCGTCGGCCAGCCGCTGCACATAGGTCGGCGCATGCGCGTAGCGCATGCTGGGCAGCAGCTGCAGGTCCTGCGGACCGTCGTGCCGCTCCACCGAGAACGCGAAGCAGCCGCCCGGCCGCAGCCGCCGGCGCACCGCCTCGAACACCGCGTCCAGCGCGCCGACGTAGATGAAGACATCCGCCGCCATGACCAGGTCGGCCGGCTCGTCGCTCGAGGCCAGGAAGGGCAGCAGATCGGCATGCTCGACGCGCCGGTACAGCCCGGTCGCGCGCGCCTGCGTGACCATGGCGGCCGACACATCGACGCCGTCGATCGCGCCGGCCTGCGCCTGCACCATGCGCGCGCACAGGCCCGAGCCGCAGCCAAGATCCAGCACCAGCGGATAGGCCCGCCCGGCGTCCACCAGCGGCTGCAGCAGCACCTCGTGGCCGCAGTACTTCAGCACCTGGGTCAGGTGCTGCTCGAAGTTGTCCGCGTACTGGTCGAACAGGGTCTCGACATAGGCGCGCGGCGGCTGCGCCGGCGTCGTGTCTCCCCGCACCGAGGCCAGGTAGAAGCGGTGCAGGGACTCGTCCGCGCCCAGCGCGATGGCCCGTTCGAAGCTGCGCACCGCCTCATCCTGCAGGTGCGCCAGCAGCAGCAGGCCGCCGCGGGCGCTCCAGGCCTCGGCGGACTCCGGCTCCAGCTGCAGCGCCCGCTCCACCGCCTGCAGCGCCGCGACCTCCCGGCCGAGCCGCTCCTGGATGTGGGCCAGCGCCAGCCAGGCCTGCGCGGTGCCGCGCCCCTGGTCCAGCCCCTTCTGCAGGGCCTGCTCCGCGGGCAGCCAATGCCCCAGTGCCTTCAGCGACAGGCCCAGCGCCAGCCAGGCGTCGGGCTGCTCCGGCTCGGCGGCGACGGCCGGCTCCAGCAGGGCCACCGCCTGCGCCCACTGCTCCATCCGGAACAGCGTGACGCCCAGGTTGGCCTGGATCGACGGCCGCCCCGGTGCCAGCGCCAGCGCTGCCGCGAAGCTGTCGCGCGCCGCCTCCAGCCGGCCGGCCTCGAAGTGCGCGGTGCCGTCAAAGAACAGGGCCCGCGCGCGGGCCAGCGGATCGTTGGTGGCGAGTGTCATCCTCGGGTTCCGTGGGACAGGGGCATCCGGGTCTGCCGCATTCAGGCCGCCAGTGCGTAGGGGCCGCCGCGCTCCAGCGCGCGCCGGTAGGCCGGGCGGGCCTGGAAGCGCCGCACCCAGGCATCCACGTTCGGGAAGCCGGCGCGCAGCCCGCGCAGCGCCTCGCCAACGAAGCTCATCTGGATGTCGGCGGCGCTGAAGCCGTCCTCCAGCAGCCAGTCACGGCCGGCCAGCGACTGGTTGAGGAAGCCGATATGGTTCGCGATCTCGCTGTCGATGCGCGGCGCGAGGGGTGCACCGGCGTCGCCCAGGCGCCCGACATAGAGCTTGAGCATCAGCGGCAGCATCGCGGAGCCCTCCGCATAGTGCAGCCACTGCTGGCAGCTGTCGTAGGCCGGCGACTCCGGCGGCGGCTGCAGGCGCCCGCCACCATGGCGGCGGATCACGTAGTCGATGATGGCCCCGGACTCGATGACGGTGCGTGCGCCATCGGTCAGCACCGGCGACTTGCCCAGCGGGTGCACCGCCTTGAGCTCCGGCGGTGCCAGCCGGGTCGTGGCGTCGCGCTGGTAGTGGCGGATCTCGTAGGGCAGCGCGAGTTCCTCCAGCAGCCACAGCACGCGCTGGGAGCGGGAATCGTTGAGGTGGTGAACAACCAGCATGGGGTCTCCTTCAGGGGGCGGATCGGACAGCCCCCCGATTGTGAAACATCCGGGCCGGCCCGGCTCAGGCGCCGGGCCGCGGTGGCAGCGGGGGAACCCGGCGGCCCCAGGAGAAGGCCTGCTGACCGGCCTTCGGTGCGGGCCGCGGCGCCAGCAGCACCGCGCCGTCGAACGGTGCCAGGACCGGCGTATCGCCATCGAAGGCCGCGACCTCGCCCTCGGAGAAACGCACGAAGCCCGCATAAGAGCAGGTCAGGCGAAGTGCGTCGGTGCGGGCGATCACCGGCACCGCAATCTCGTAGTGCTCCAGCGCGGCAGGGGCTGGCAGCGGCCCGGGCGCCGGGGCCCCCGGCTCCGGCACCATCAGGCCGTGCACCTGCAGGAAGCGGACCGTGACGCGCCAGGCGGTGTCGACGCTGGACTGGGCGAAGTGCTGGCCGCACTCCGCAATCAGCCCGACGGCCGAGGCCTCGGGCCGCCGGAAGGCACCGTAGTCGATCAGATGGTAGCCCTCGTGCCACACATCGGGCAGGAACAGCTGGCGCGGCGGGATCGCCAGCGTGTCGGCCAGTGCACGCACCCGCGGCAGCTGCGACAGCACAAAGAAGGGCTGCAGCGCATGCCAGGTCGAATGCAGGTCGAGCAGCCGGTCCACGGTGGCGACGATCGGACGCAGCGCATGGGCGCGCCGTGCCTCGACCGACTGCGTATCGGCGGTCAGCAGGTCGTCGTGCCAGAGGCGGTTGAAATCCCGATCGACAAACCGGCTGCCGGTTCCGTCCGCCCCGCCGGCCTCGCAGGCCGCCACATTGGCCAGTGACAGCGTCAGGCGGCCGGTGCGGGGGCGCAGGCCCGCATCGAGCAGCCGGCACACCACATGCATGCCGCACCACTCGTTGCCATGGGTCAGCGCATTGACCATCACATGCAGGCCGGGCCGGCCCGAGTCGAAGCTGTGGACGTAGGGCACGCCGGTGTTCGACTCCCGGTAGGGCGAGAGATCGATGCGCCGGATCTCCGCCGGATACTGCGGCGGCTCGAACACCCCGGCGGACGTGGCCATCGCAGATCAGCCCTTGAGCGCCAGCGTGGCCACCACCTGCACCGCCATGCCGGCGGGAAGGGTCACGGCCAGACGCAGCCAGCCACCGAACTGGTTCACCCGCGCAAAACACAGCGACTCGGTCTGCGCCTGGATCGCCATCGACCCACCTTCGTCGACCCAGTGCATGCCGTCCGGCGAGATCTGCACCCGGGCCGTGGCCACGCTGCCGGTTCCCCCCTTCACCTGCATCACGCGGACAAAGAACAGGGCTTCGGCGGCCCAGGCGGCCTCGTAGGGTTCGGTTTGCACCTCCCCCTCCCAGGTTTCGCCGCGGGCCAGCACGGCGGTGTAGGCGTTGCGGATCATGCCAGCCATGTCAGAACTCCCCCGAGAGCAGGACACTGTCCAGATAGAAGAAGGTGCGCTTGGCGGTGTCGGGCTCGCAGAAGAAAGCCAGGTTCAGCATGCACGACAGGTTGGGCATGGCCGGCATGCGGATCGAATCGACCTGCGCGCAGTCGAACACCTGGTCGTTGCACTGGAAACCCAGCCAAGCCATGCGCGCCAGGTCGAAGTCGAAGCGCAGGTAGTGCCAGTTGATCTTGGTCGGAATCTCGTTGTAGCAGAGCTTCTGCCCGGCCATCGGGATGTCCTCCCAGTCCTGCGGGCTGAGATGGTCGTGCGTGACGGTCTCGCTGCGCGAGCCGATGGACCGGAACGGCGTGCTGCGCTGCTTGAACTGCCAGCGGTTCATGCGCTGGCCATCGAGCGCGTTCAGGTAGCGCAGATGCGGCATGACCCGCTCGCGCCCGTCCTGCAGGTCGAACAGCAGGCCGACCGACCGCACGTCCCGGTCCGAGAGCCGGAGCTCGTTGGCCTCGGGCTTGAAGGCAAAGTAGGTCTCGACCCGGATGCGCGAAGCCTTGCGGAAGGTCAGCCGCTTGATCGCGACATTGCGTTCGCCAGGTACCGGCCGTGTGGCGATCTTCAGCGCATAGGTGCCATCGACCGAACCATGTGTGCCGGCGTCCCAGTGCGTCATCTGGCTGAGCATGGGCTGGGTGTGGCGGGCGTAGGAGTGCGTCATCGTGTCGATGGAGCCCTCGTAGTTGCCGACCAGCGCCGTCCAGCCACACAGGCCCTGGTCGAAATCGTCGAAGCAGATGATGCGCGACAGTGGATCGAAGCGCGACAGCCGCGGGTCGCCGTGGGTCAGGTGGGACGAGGGCATGGGCCTATCCTTTCGAGGCGCCGGCGGACAGGCCGGCTATCAGGTACTTTTGAACCAGCAGCACGAAAACCAGGATCGGCAGCAGTTGCAGCGTCGCGGCAGCAAACAGGATGCCCCAGTCGACGCCGTCGATCGCACCGACCATCTCCGAGATCACCACCGGCGCGGTCTTGGCGTCCACCGCGGTGAAGATGAAGGCGAACAGGAAGTCGTTCCAGGCAAACACCATGATGAACACCGCGGTGGCGATCAGGCCTGCATGCGACAGCGGCAGGATGATGTGCCACAACGTCTGCCACTGCGAGGAGCCATCAATGGCGGCGGCCTCCTCCAGCTCGATCGGCAGCTGGTCGATGAAGGCCTTAATGATCCAGGTGCCCAGGCTCAGGAAGAACGCGCAATACAGCAGGATCAGCACCGTGCGGGTGTCATTGAGCATCAGCCAGTTGATGGCCGGAAACAGCGGCAGCGTCAGCACGATCGGCGGCAGCAGGCGCACCAGGATCATGAAGAAGGCCGACGCGGTGAGCCAGCGGCCCTGGCGCCGCGCGTACACATAACCCGCCAGGAACGAGATCACCAGCGTGAGCGCCGTCGCGCCGAGCGCGATCAGCAGGCTGTTGGCCAGGTTGTGGAAGAAATCCGGCCAGCGCTGCCACAGGTTCACATAGTTCTGCAGGGTAGGTGTGAACACGAACAGGTGTTGCTCCGAGAAGATGTCGCGCGGCAGACGCAGAGAACCGAGCACCAGCAACAGGATCGGATAGGCCGACCAAACCAGAACCGCGGCCAGTGCCAGCATGCGCGCGCAGCCCACCAGCACCCGCCGCAGCTGACGCGCCCTGCGCGATGGCGTGGCGTCATGCATGGTCAAACATCCGCCTGTACATCTGGTGGATGTACCACGCGCCCATCAGCAGCGAGGCCACCAGCATCAGCCAGCCGGTGGCCGCGGCGGCGCCGAAATCCGCGTAACGGAAGGCCTGCCGGTACAGGTACACGGCCAGCACCTCGGTCGTGCGCGCCGGCCCGCCGCCGGTGAGCAGCCACACCTCCGAGAAGATGCGGAAGGCAAAGATGTAGCGGAACACCACCGCCACCAGCATGGCCGGCACCAGCAGCGGAAAGGTCACATCCACGAACCGGCGCCAGGCCCCTGCCCCGTCCACCTTGGCGGCCTCGTAGAGGTCGCGGGGGATGCCCAGCAGCGCGGTGTACAGCAGGATGAAGGTGAACGGCAGGTGGTGCCAGATCGACAGCAGCACCACCATGGCCAGCCCGTGCGAGGGCTCGACAGCCCAGTCGAGCTCGGGCAGACCAAGCCGGCGCAGCGCCATGCTGACCGGCCCGCCGTTCGGGTCCATCATGAACTTCCAGATGACGACACTGACCACCTCGCTGATCGCGTAGGGCGCCAGCACCACCGCGATCATCAGACGGCGCCACGGGATCCAGCCCGCGAACAGCATCGCCACGGCCAGTGCCAATGCGAACTCTCCCAGCACCACCGCATTGACGACGATCGCGGTATTGAGCGCCGCCGTCCAGAAATACGGGTCGGACAGCACGACCGTGTAATTGTCCAGGCCCACCCACTCCGGCGCGGCGCCATAGGTGGACCGGGTCAGGCTCAGCCAGAAGACATGCAGCGCCGGCAAGGCCAGCATGACGATCAGCATCGCCTGCGCCGGCGCCACCATCAGCCAGTGGCGTCGGGTCGGTGCGCTCACGTGTCGATGCGGTAGCGCTGCACCGCGTCCCAGTTGATGTCGATTCCCAGACCGGGGCCGTCCGGCACGGCGAGCTGGCCGTCGATGAGGTTCTGGGCGGCGCCGATGCGCTGCGTGGCGAGATCGTCGCGCAGCGGGTTGGCGATGAACATGCATTCGAAGGCCACGAAGGCCGGCATGGCCGCCGCCAGCTGCAGGCTGGCGGCCACGCAGACCGCGCCCGACCAGCCGACATGCGGCGCATAACCCACATGGAAGGCCTGGGCCAGCGTCGCGATGTCGCGCGTCTCGCTGATGCCGCCGGCGCGCGCCACATCGGGCTGGATCAGGGCGACCAGGCGATCGCGCAGCAGCTCCGAGGCATGGGCCACCGTGTAGTCGCTCTCGCCGGCCGCCAAGGGCACCGACACGCTGCGGCGCAGCTGCGCGTAACCCGCGACGTCTTCGGGCACCAGCGGCTCCTCGAAGAACCAGTAGCCCAGCCGGTGCAAGGCCTGCCCCACGGCGACGGCATCGTCCAGCGAATAGGCCCAGTTGGCATCGACCGACAGGCGGACATGCGCCGGCACCACCGTCCGCAGCCGCGTGGCAATCTCGATGGCGCGCTCCACGGGTTGGCCCAGCTTGACCTTGATGGCCCGGAACCCCATCGCCACCACCTGCAGTGCCTGGGCCTCCATCACGTCCGGGCTGGCCCAGTTGATCGACGAGGCGTAACAGTCGACGCGCGCCCGGCCGATACCGCCCAGCAGCCGGCTGACCGGCTGGCCCAGCGCCTTGCCCACCAGGTCCCACAGCGCAATGTCGACACCGGCGATCGCCTCCAGCAGCATGCCGCCGGCACGCCCGGTGAGCGCGGCCCGCATCTGCTGCCACAGGCGGCGGATGTCGAACGCGCTCTGTCCCAGCAGCCGCGGTGCCAGCACCGTGTTGATGAGCTCAGCGTAGGCCCGCGCACCAAAGCGGCCCAGGCATTCGCCGTAGCCCACGAGGCCGTCTGCCGTGCGGACCTCGACCAGCACGATGGACACCGCACCGAAGTCGCCCTGCGAGGTGCGCGTGCCCGCCTGCATCTGGGCGGTCAGCGGAATGGCCCGTACCGCGGAAATCGTCAGGTCGGTCATGGCAGCGCGTTCCCGTTCAATGCAGCGCTTCGGTCAGCAGCGCGGCGTTGGCGAACAGACCCGGTGCGCCGCCGGAGTGGAAGAACACCACCGGCGCCGGTCCGCGCCACCGGCCCTCGCGCAGCTGGGCCAGCAGGCCGGCAAAGGCCTTGCCGGAATAGACCGGGTCCAGCACCAGGCCCTCGCTGCGCCCGGCAACCTGGATCGCGGCGACCGACTCCGCGCTGGGCACGCCATAACCGGCGCCGATGTGGCGATCGTCGATATCGAAGTCGGCGGCGCTCACCCGGGTTGCCAGGCCCAGCAGGTCGGCGGCGGCATTGGCGCGCTCGACGATCAGCGGCACGATGAAGGCGGCGGGCTTCTGCACCGACACGCCCACGACCCGGGTCGGCAACCCGAGCGCCTTGAACGCCAGCACCAGGCCGGCCACCGTCAGGCCCGAGCCCGCTGCCAGGAACACGGCCTGCGGCGCGATGCCCTGCGCGGCGAACTGGCGCGCCATTTCCTCGCCGGTGCACACCATCGCCGCCGCACCCAGCGTACCGGTGTGGCCGGGCAGGTGCAGCACATGGGTCTGCAGGCCCCGCCGGCGGAAATCCGCCACGAAATCATCGAGCCAGCCGGTGACCCGCGGATCGTAGGGATCCTGGGTGGGGATGAAACGGATCTCGGCGCCGAACACGCGGTCCAGCAGCAGGTTGCCCTGCACGGCTTCCTGGCCCGTGCCCCGCAGCAGCAGGCCGACCCGTACGCCGAGCCGGGCACCGGCGGCGGCCGTGGCACGGCAGAAATTGCTTTGCGCGGCGGCCGTGGTGATGACCGCCTGCGCGCCCTCGGCCAGCGCGGCGGCCATCAGGAACTCCAGCTGCCGGGGCTTGTTGCCGCCCAGGGCCAGACCGCTCTGGTCCTCGCGCTTGACCCACACCGGTGGAAACCCGGGCTCGGCCGACAGCCGCGGCGCAGCCTCGAGGGCGGTCGGAAAGTGGCCCAGCGCAACCCGCGCCAGACGGGCGGTGAGCTGGTCGCTCCGGGTCACGGCAGCAGCGGCTTGACCCGGCGCGCCACGTCGTCCATCGCCAGGGCCACCCCCTTGCGGCCGAGCACGGCGGCCTGCAGTTCCTCGACGAACACGTCGCCGGCGCGCGCGGCATTGTCGAACGCCGGGATCGGCACCCGGGCGACCTTGAGCGTGGCAGCCTCGGCGGCGGCATAGGGCACGGTCTCGGCAAACCGCGGATCCTTGTAGCTGGAGGCGCGCACCGGGCCATTGCCGTTGAGCGCGGCCTTGATCGTGTTCTCCTTGGACGACAGATGCTTGATCAGGTTCCAGGTGAGGGCCTTGTTGCGCGCATTCTTCGGCATGCACATCGACCAGAACTCGGTCTTGGCAGGCGCGGACTCGCGGAACTTGCCCTGCATCTCGCGCGCCGCGGGCATGGCCATGACCTTGATGCGGCCCGGATTCTTGGACTTGTCGGGTGCGTTGAAGAACTGCGTGCGACCAAAGGAGCTGATCGTCATCGCCACCCGCCCGGTCTGCATCCAGGTGGCTACCTCCTCGCCCTTGATCGCGGTCCAGTTGCGGGGCATCACGCCGGCGGCATAGAACTCGCGCAGGATCTGCACGACGCGCAGCATCGGGCCCTCGTTGATGCGCAGCTTGTAGTCCAGCGTCAGGAAGTCGCCGTCGAAGGCCCGGGCCATGTCGATCACATTGGGGTAGTTGTCGCCCTCGAGCAGGAAGCCGAACACCTGCGATCCGTCGGGCCGGGTGAAGGTGAGCTTCTTGGCGGCATCGATCACGTCCTCGAAGGTCTTCGGGATCGGTACCCCCCGTTCCTGGAAGATCGCCTCGTTGTAATGGAAGCCGGTCGTGGCATGGCGGTGCGGCACGGCGTACTGCTGGCCACCGAACTTCATCGCGGCGACGAGGCCGGGGAACAGGTCGGCCGGATCCTCGAGCGGGTCGGTCTTCATCAGCGGGTCCAGCGGCTCGAGCAGCCGCACGGCATTCGGCGTGGCGCGGGTGTTCAGCAGAAAAGCCATGTCGATCGAGGTCGACCCCAGGCTGGCCTCGCGGAACAGCCGCTCATGCAGCGGGCCGGTGTCGAGAGTGACCCAGTCAATGCCCACCCCGTTGCGCTTGGACCAGTCCTCGATGGCGTTGCCCCCCTTGGTGCCGGTGATCACCGACATGTGCACCCGGTGCGACAGGATGGTGAGCTTCTCCGGTTTGGTCTGGGCCTGCGCGAGGCCGGCCGACAAGGCGATGGGGGCCAGGCTCCCGGCCTGCAGCAGGCGGCGACGGTGGATCATGCGGGTCTCCTCTTGGTTTGCCAAAAGCATAAGCGCGCCGTCCCATGGCGTCAACGCGCATCGGCCCGACGCTTCGCCCCATGAAACACCGTTGCAGCCGCACCTCAGTCGGTGAAGAAGCACGGCGCCGCGGCATCCAGCGGCGCGATCGGCCGGCGGATCCGGGTGTACGGAATCCGCGCCGGGTCGGGCGGATAGGGACCACCGCAGTTCACGTAGATGATGTCGGCGGCCAGCGGCGCGAACGCGGTATGGAAGTGGCTGGCCGACTTGACCACGACGATCTTGCTGGCCGCCAGATCGATGCCCAAGCGCGTGAACACCTCTGGATGGAAGGTCTGCACCCGCTTGCTGGCCAGCACCACCGACAGCCGGCCCAGACGCACGCTGGCGGCAGCCCCCAGCGACACCACGCTGTCCTGGAACGGCACCCGCAGGTCGGTGCTGGTCGCGAGCACTTCCACCGCGGCATCCACCGGCGGCCCGGAGCTGGCCGCCGCCTTGCCACCGAAGCGCAGCGTCAGGCGCGCACCGGGCCCGGCCGCCAGACAGAAGCGCACCGCGACCGGGTCCCACAGCGCGCCGGCGGCCGCAGCCACCTCCGGATGCGCCAGCAGGGCATGGATCAGGAAGGTGCTGTCGCCCGCGACACCCCCACCGGGGTTGTCCCAGCGGTCGGCCAGCACCACC
>JAEUOX010000178.1 GCA_016790475.1 Rhodoferax sp.
GCCGCGCAAAGCCGGCGCCGCAGCCTGGAGGACCTGCAGCGCAACACGCCGGCCGACGGCATGGTCACCGGCATCGGCAGCATCAACGGCGCACTTTTCGGGCCGCAGCGGGCGCAGGCGGTCGTGATGGCCTATGACGCCACGGTGCTGGCCGGCACGCAGGGCATGCGCAACCACCAGAAGACCGACCGAATGCTCGGCATCGCGCTGCAGTCCCGGCTGCCGGTGGTGCTGTTCGCCGAGGGCGGCGGCGGGCGGCCGGGCGATGTGGACATGCCGATCGTGGCCGGCCTGCATGTGCCCACCTTCGCCAGCTTTGCGCGGCTCAACGGCCGCGTGCCGGTGGTGGGCATCGTCGCCGGGCGCTGCTTCGCCGGCAATGCGGCGCTGCTGGGCTGCTGCGACGTGGTCATCGCCACCCGGGACAGCAACATCGGCATGGGCGGCCCGGCGATGGTCGAGGGTGGGGGGCTGGGCGTCTACCGGCCGGAACAGATCGGCCCCAGCGCCGTGCAGCAGGCCAATGGCGTGATCGACCTGCTGGTCGACGACGAGGCGCAGGCGGTGCAGGCGGCGCGCCATTACCTGGCGTTCTTCCAGGGCCGGGTCGCGGACTGGCTCGCGCCGCCGGCCGAGGCGCTGCGCCAGGTGGTGCCGGAGAACCGGCTGCGCGTCTACGACACGCGCCAGGCCCTGGCCGGCCTGGTGGACACCGGCAGCCTGCTGGAGCTGCGCACCGGCTTCGGCATCGGCATCCACACGGCGCTGGCGCGCATCGAGGGCCGGCCGGTCGGCCTGCTGGCCAGCAACCCGCTGCACCTCGGGGGCGCGATCGACGCCGATGCCGCCGACAAGGCCGCGCGCTTCCTGCAGCTGTGCAGTGCCCACGGGCTGCCGGTGGTGAGCCTGATCGACACGCCCGGCTTCATGGTCGGCCCGGACGCCGAGGCCCAGGCGCAGGTGCGGCATGTGAGCCGCCTGTTCATCGCCGCGGCCCATCTGCAGGTGCCCTTCGTCGCGGTGGTGCTGCGCAAGGGCTATGGGCTGGGCGCGATGGCGATGGCGGCCGGGGGCTTCCATGCGCCGGTGCTGACAGCGGCCTGGCCCACCGGCGAGTTCGGCGGCATGGGTCTGGAGGGCTACGTGCGGCTGGGCTACCGCAAGGAGCTGGAGGCGGTGCCGGAGGGGCCGCAGCGGGACGCACTGTTCGCCCAGCTGCTGCAGACGCAGGTCGAGCGCGGCAGCGCGACCGAGATGGCCGCGACGCTGGAGATCGATGCCGTCATCGACCCGGCCGACACCCGCCGCTGGGTCCTGCGCGCGCTGGAGTCGGCCGCCGCGATGCCACCGCCGGCGGTGGTGCCAGCGATCGACAGCTGGTGAGCTTCAGCCGGCGGCCTGCGGGTGGCGCAGCAGCAGCCGCTCCAGTGCATTGAGCACATCAAACACCGGCTGGAAGTCGGCAAACAGCGTGGCATCGTCCGGCGCGGCGGCCTGGCCGCGCCATTCGGCGCGGAACTGCGCGAAGATCTCGGCGAAGCTGCGCTGCCCGTCGATCAGGCGCAGGATCTGCGGGCCGTAACGGCCCGGGTGCGCCGTCAGCGCCATGCCGGAGTGCTGATGGCGCAGCACGAAGGGCTGCCCGCGGCTGCCGGCGAACACCCGCGCAATGCTCTCCCCAGTCATCGGCTCATGGTAGAAGAAGGGCACGTACTGCGCGTTGCCGTAGGGCGCCGTACGCTCCGGCTGGCGCGTCGCGTACAGCGAATGCATGGTGATGTCCCCGATCATCAGCTCCGCGATCGCATGCTGCTGGCGCGCCGGCAGCTGGCGCAGCCGCGGTGTCAGGTCGGGTGGCCGGGCGCCGGTCACCATGTGCGGCAGGTAGGGCGCGCGCCCGCGCTGCACGTCGCTGAAGGCCAGGTGCAGGCCGTGGGTGTCAGCCAGCCAGGCATAGAGTTCCGACACCGAATAGGCGCGGTCCTGCGTGTGCAGCAGCAGGTCGTAAAGCCCCGCATCGCCCTGCTTGTGGTCGTGGTAGAGGTCCTCGCCGCGCTTGAACCAGTTGCCCGGCGGCAGGCTGGCCAGGATGTCGCGGGTCTGCGCGATCTTGCGCGGGATGTCGGGTTCGTCGCCCAGCACCAGGCGCATCAGCGTCTGCATCTGGTACACGCCGGTGCGGCCGGTTGCGCCATAGACCATCAGGCCCAGTGCGCCCTCGGGCCGCAGCACCTCCAGCAGCGCGCGCAGCCCGGCATCCGGGTCTGCCAGGTGGTGCAGCACGCCGCTGCAGTTGATGTAGTCGAACGGCGCGAGGCCGTGCCGGGGCAGGTTCAGCAGCGAATCATGGATCCAGGTGATGTTCTCCAGCCGGCGGATCTCGGCGCGGCGGCGCGCGATCGCGATGCTGGCGCTGCTGAGGTCCAGATGCACGATTTGCGCGTCGGTGTGGCGCAGCTGTTCGGCCAGGAAGATGGTCGCGTCGCCGGTGCCCCCGCCGGCCACCAGTGCGCGGAAGCCCTGGCGGAACGACTGCCGCCCGGCGAAGCAGTAGTGGTTGATCATCGCCAGGTCCTCCAGCCAGGTCGTGGCCAGGCGGCGGTGGTCATCTTCCGGGTCGCAGGGCGGGTAGGGCAGGGCTTCGTACTGCTGGCGGACCTGCGGCAGGTGGTTGTCGGGCGCTTGCATGGGCGGCATTATGGGCGGGTGGCCGCCATGGCCATGGAGCAGCCGCTGGCGCGGATGGCGCCGAGTCTGCCAAAATGGCCCATTCCCCCCAACGGAGACTAGCCATGCCCGGATTGCTGCCCCAGGTCGACCCGAACGGTCTGCTCGAGTTCTCGGTGGTCTACACCGACCGCGCGCTGAACCACATGTCCCAGAGCTTCCAGGGGGTCATGCGCGACATCTCCGCGATCCTGAAGGAGGTCTACCACGCCCGCAGCGCGGTGCTGGTGCCCGGCAGTGGCACCTTCGGCATGGAGGCGGTCGCGCGCCAGTTCGCGAATGACAAGAAGGTGCTGGTGATCCGCAATGGCTGGTTCAGCTACCGCTGGACGCAGATCTTCGACATGGGCCGCATCCCGGCCGAGTCGATCGTGCTGAAGGCCCGGCGCACCGCGCCGGACCGCCATGCCCCGTTCATCCCGGCGCCGATCGACGAGGTCGTCGCCGCGATCCACGCGCACAAGCCCGACGTCGTGTTCGCGCCGCATGTGGAAACCTCCTGCGGCATGATCCTGCCCGACGGCTACCTGCGCGCCGTGGCTGACGCTGTGCATGCGGTCGGCGGCCTGTTCGTGCTGGACTGCATCGCGTCCGGTGCGATGTGGGTCGACATGGTCGAGTGCGGCATCGACGTGCTGGTCAGTGCGCCGCAGAAGGGCTGGAGCGGCTCGCCCTGCTGTGCGATGGTCATGCTCAGCGAGCTCGCGCGCAGCCGCATCGACGGCACCACCAGCAGCAGCTTCGCCTGCGACCTGCGCAAGTGGATGCAGATCATGGAAGCCTACGAGGCGGGCGGCCATGCCTACCATGCGACGATGCCCACCGATGCGCTGACGCGGCTGCGCGAGGTCATGCAGGAGACCCGCCAGTACGGCTTCGCGAAGGTGCGCGCCGAGCAGCAGCTGCTCGGCGACAAGGTCCGCGCGCTGTTCCAGGCGCGCGGCATCCCCAGCGTCGCTGCGCCTGGCTTCCAGGCGCCCGGCGTCGTGGTGAGCTACACCGAGGACCCGGACATCCAGTCCAGCAAGAAGTTCCTCGGCGAGGGCCTGCAGACGGCCGCCGGCGTGCCGCTGCAGTGCGACGAGGGCCCGGACTTCAAGACCTTCCGCATCGGCCTGTTCGGCCTGGAGAAGCTGCACAACATCGACCGCACGGTGGGCCACCTGCAGGCCGCGCTGGACCGGATCATGCCGCTGCCCGCAGCGGCCGCGGCAAAGCCCGTCGCGCAGCCGGCCTGACCGCGCAGGCCGCGCCGTGGAGCCGCTGACCCTTACCTCGCTACCGCTGTTCCCGCTCGGGACGGTGCTGTACCCGGGGGGGCTGCTGCCGCTGCGCATCTTCGAGGTCCGCTACCTGGACATGGTGCGCAAGTGCCACAAGCACGACGCGCCGTTCGGCGTGGTCGCGCTGCAGCGCGGCTCCGAGGTGCAGCGCCCGGCGGGTGACGGCGGTCCCTCGGGGGACGGTTATGCGCAGGAGGCCTTCGACACGGTCGGCACGCTGGCCACGATTACGGAGCTGTCAGCCCCCCAGCCCGGGCTGCTGGTGATCCGCTGCACCGGGCTGCAGCGCTTCACGGTGCGCCGCAGCGAGAAGCTCAAGCACGGGCTGTGGGTCGCCGACGTGGCGCGCCTGGCCCCGGATGCCGAAGTGCCGGTGCCGCCGGACCTGCAGCATGTGTCCGCCGCGCTGGGCAAGCTGATCCGCTCGCTGCAGGACCGCGGCATCCCGCCCGAGGACCTGCCGATGCAGCCGCCCTACCAGTTGGAGGACTGCGGCTGGGTCGCCAACCGCTGGTGCGAGTTGCTGAACCTGCCGCTGGAGATCCGGCAGCGCATGATGGTGCTGGACAACCCGCTGCTGCGGCTGGAACTGGTCGGCGACATGCTGGAGCGCAACGGCATCCGCGCCTGACGCCGGGCTGCGCCTCAGGGCGAGGCGGTCATGCGGTCCAGCGCGATCCGGCCGGCCGCCGCACAGACGGCGCTGACGGCCGTGCCCCAGGCGATGTCGATCGCCGCCAGGCTGGCCGGCCAGTTGCGCAGCGTCGCCAGGTTCGTCAGATCGTAGGTGGCGTAGCAGAAGAAGCCGAACAGCGCACCAAAAAGCGCCGCGCTGCGCCGGTCGCTGCCAGGGCCACCCTGCTGCACGGCAAACACCACCAAGCCTGCGGCATACATCAGGTAGAAGCCGACAGCGATGCCCAGGCGCGGCTGCTCGGCCATCAGGTGCCCGATGCCCTGCTGGTAGAGCGGCTTGGCGATCACGCCGATCCACAGGATGTCGAGCACCAGCATCACGGCAAGCGTGGCGGCGTAGGCGGCGAGGTACTTGGTCATGGCCGGATTCTCCCCGGCGCGCCGCACTGCGGCAACCGGACGGGCGGGACACCCGGGCTGGTGCAGGGGCAACGACGTTTCAAATATGCTCCACTTGGATGGTGTTAGGATTCTGCATGCCATCCAAACCTCGATCCCATCTTGCTGCGCCCAAGCCGCTGGACGAAAAGGTCAGCGTCAACCTCGGTTATGTCGACCTGGGCCAGATCGACCTGCTGGTCCGTGACGGCTTCTATGGCAACCGTACCGACTTCATCCGGACCGCGATCCGCAACCTGCTGGCCCGCCATGCCGACGCGGTGCAGCAGTCGGTCAGCCGCCAGATGCTGGTGCTGGGCATCCACCATTTCAGCGCGGCGGACCTGCAGGCCGTCCGCGATGCCGGCCAGACGCTGCAGATCCGCGTGCTCGGCCTGGCCACGATCGGCAGCGAGGTCGAACCGGCACTGGCGCTGGCGGCGATCGAGTCGGTCGTCGTGCTCGGTGCCCTGCATGCCAGCCCGGCCGTTCGCGCCGCGCTGGCGGGCCGGATCCGCTGAAGGAGCCAACCGATGCAATTCACCGTACCCGACTGGATGGCCCGGGCCACCGAACTCACCCGCGCCGGGCGTCTGGGCGAGGCGACTGCGCTGATTCAGTCTGCGTTGCAGTCTGGCGGCCAGCAAGCACCCGGGCCGCAGCCGCCGGCCGACGATGCCAGCGTGGTCGACGTGGAGGCGCGCGTCGTCGATGTGCACGCATCGGATGCGTCCGTCGAGGCCACCGACTCCGCGGTGCCCCCGGCATCCTCTGCACCCCCATCCACCGCAGCGTCCCAGTGGCTCAGCGGCCACCATGCCGAGTCGGCCGGCGCGCGCAGCTACCGCCTGTATGTGCCCGCAGGCACACCGGCCGGCCCGCGGCCGCTGCTGGTGATGCTGCATGGCTGCACGCAGGACCCGGACGACTTCGCGCGCGGCACCCGGATGAACGCGCTGGCCGACGCACACGGCTTCCTGGTGCTGTACCCGGCGCAGGCGCACCGGGCGCATGCGCAGGGCTGCTGGAACTGGTTCAAGCACAACCACCAGCAGCGGGGCCGCGGCGAGCCGGCGGTGCTGGCCGGCATGGTGCGTGCGGTGATGGCGCAGCACGCGGTGGATCCGCAGCGCGTGTTCGTGGCCGGCCTGTCGGCCGGTGGCGCCATGGCAGCTATCCTGGGCCGTGCCTACCCGGAGCTGTTCGCCGCCGTCGGCGTGCACTCCGGGTTGCCGCCCGGCGCTGCGCAGGATTTGCCGTCGGCGCTGTCGGCGATGCAGACCGGCGCCGCGGCAGCCACCGTGCCGCCCGGCGGCCCGCCGTCGATCGTGTTCCATGGCGACCAGGACACCGTCGTGCACCCGGCCAATGCCACTGGCGTGCTGCAGGCCTGTGCCGGCAGCGCGGCCGGCGGTCAGGCGCAGCCGGGCCAGGCCGGCGGGCGGTCGTACACGCGCCAGGTGCGGGTCGATGCCACCGGTGCGGTGCGGGCCGAGCTGTGGCTGGTGCGGGGGGCCGGCCATGCCTGGTCCGGCGGCAGCGCGCAGGGCTCCCACACGGATCCGGCCGGGCCGGACGCCAGCCGCGAGATGCTGCGCTTTTTCCTGGAGCACCCGCTGCCCGCTGGCGGCGGCACGCGCTGAGGGCCTCCGATGCCTGCGGCCACGATCATTGCGCTGCTGGGTGCCGAGTGCACCGGCAAGACGACGCTGGCGCAGGCGGTGGCCGCCGACCTGCAGCGCACCGGCGTGGACGCCGTGGTCGTGCCGGAGGCGCTGCGCGAGTTCTGCGCGCACCACGGCCGCACGCCGTGCGCCGACGAGCAGGCGGCCCTGGCGCAGCGGCAGACCGACGCCGTGGCCGCGGCGGCCAAGGCCCATGCGGTGGTGCTGGCAGACACCACCGCGCTGATGACCGCGGTCTACAGCGACCTGTATTTCGACGACCCCGGCCTCTACGCGTCGGCCTGGCCCGCCCACCGCGCCGCGCACCTGACACTGCTGGCCGCGCCGGACCTGCCCTGGGTGGCCGACGGCCTGCAGCGCGACGGCCCGGCGCACCGTGCCGCGGTGGACGAGCGGCTGCGCACCGTGCTGCAGGCGCAGGGGCAGGATTTCGCCGTGATCGTCGGCGAGGGGGAAGCACGCACGCAGGCGGCGCTGCGCGCGGTGTGGCGCTGCCTGCACCCGCCGCGCGAGGCGCCCGGCACGCCGCGCTGGCGCTGGGTCTGTGCCCATTGCGGCGACGGTGGCTGCGAGGCTGCGCTGCTTGCGCAATCCCGTTGAAGACTACAGCGGAGACCGGTCGGTGGGTTCGTTGCCGCCGCGCGGCACGCGGACGTTGCCGACCCACTGGCAGGCGAAGTTGCGGCAGCGGTAGCGCTGCACCGGCCGGACCAGGCTCAGCACGCGGTCGATCAGCCGGCGCGGGATGCGCGCCATCGGGCCGCCGCACTCCGGGCAGTTGAACCGGCTGCCGGTCGGGTCGGTGTCGGGCAGGCCGTCAGGACGGGGGGGTGTCATCGCGCTGCACCATACCGGAAGAGCGCCTCGATGAACCCTGGAATAGGCAGACTTGTGGGGTCTTTTGTCGCCGCGCGTGAAAAGTTACCGCTTCACCGCAGGCGGCTCAGAAGCGCGGCAGGCCGGCGACCGCCGGATTCGTTGCTTGCCCGCCACGCACGAGCTCCCGGCCGTACTCCGCGCAGCGCACCAGCGTCGGGATCACCTTGCCCGGATTCAGCAAACCCAGCGGGTCGAAGGCCTGCTTGACACCCAGCATCTGCCCGTTCTCCGCGGCACTGAACTGCACGCACATCGAGTTGAGCTTCTCGATGCCGACGCCATGCTCGCCGGTCACCGTGCCACCCATGGCCACGCTGGTCTCCAGGATCTCGGCGCCGAACTGCTCGCAGCGGCGCAGTTGGTCGGGGTCGTTCGCATCGAACAGGATCAGCGGGTGCAGGTTGCCGTCGCCGGCATGGAACACGTTGGCGCAGCGCAGCTGGTACTTCTTCTCCATCTGCTGGATCGCCAGCAGGATGTCGGCCAGCCGCTTGCGCGGAATCGTGGAGTCCATGCACATGTAGTCCGGGCTGATGCGCCCGCTGGCCGGGAACGCGTTCTTGCGGCCACTCCAGAAGCGCAGCCGCTCGGCCTCGTCGCGGCTGACCGCTATGGCGGTGGCACCGCTGGCCGTCAGCACCGCACGCATGCGCGCGATCTCCTCCTCGACCTCCTCCGGCGTGCCGTCGCTCTCGCACAGCAGGATGGCCTCGGCCTGCAGGTCGTAACCGGCATGCACATAGTCCTCGACGGCGGCGGTCATCGGCTTGTCCATCATCTCCAGCCCGGCCGGGATGATGCCGGCGGCGATCACCGCGGCCACCGCATCGCCGGCACGGCGCACATCGTCGAAGCTGGCCATGATGCAGCGCGCCAGCTGCGGGCGGGGCACCAGCCGGACCGTGACCTCCAGCGTGACCGCCAGCATGCCCTCGGAGCCCACCACCACCGGCAGCAGGTCCAGCCCGGACGTGTCGAGCGCGCCGGAGCCGAAGGTGACCGGCTCGCCCTCGATCGTCAGCCCGCGCACCTGCAGCACGTTGTGCAGCGTCAGGCCGTACTTCAGGCAGTGCACGCCGCCGGAGTTCTCGGCCACGTTGCCGCCGATCGTGCAGGCGATCTGGCTCGACGGGTCCGGCGCGTAGTACAGGCCCAGCGGCGCGGCGGCCTCGCTGATCGCCAGGTTGCGCACACCGCATTGCACGACGGCGGTGCGGCTGGCCGCATCCACCTTCAGGATCTTGTTGAACTTGGCCAGGCTCAGCGTGACGCCCAGCGCATGCGGCATCGCGCCGCCGGACAGGCCGGTGCCGGCGCCGCGGGCCACGACCGGCACCGCCAGGCGGTGGCAGATCCGCAATACGTCGCGCACCTGCGCCTCGGTCTCCGGCAGCGCCACCACCAGCGGGCGCTGCCGGTAGGCGGTCAGACCGTCGCATTCATAGGGGGTGGTGTCTTCGCGGTTCCACAGCAGTGCGTGCGCCGGCAGCACACGCTGCAGCGCCTGCACCACTTCGGCCTGGCGGGCGGTGCGCTGCAGCTGGTCGGCGTGGGAGGGGGAGGCAGGGGCGTTCATGGCGGTCCCGGGGCGTTCAGGTGGCAAAGACTGTAGCCCATCCGGACCGGTCGCTGCATGCTGCCAGGCTGTACAGCGGATGTTGCAGCCGGCCGACATTAGTCCGAAAGGGCTATGGCCGCGCCGGCCCCGCTGCGGGAGGATGCGCGGCGTGGGTGAGGCCTGCCGCGCACGACGCTGGCCCGCGCCACGCATCCAGGGAGAACCACCGTGTCCTTTGCCCCTTCGCTGGTCGCCGCCGCGCTGCTGGTTGCCAGCCTGTCGAGCCAGGCCGCCCCGAACCTGATCACCAACGGCAGCTTCGAGGACACCGTCGTCCCGGTCAATACCTGGGTGATCCTGCCCGGCGTGCCGGGCTGGACCGGCGTACCCGACATCGAATTGCGCAACGATTTCGACGGCCCGGCACAGGACGGCGTGAACTATGTCGAGCTCGATACGTTTGCCAACAGCAGCATGAGCCAGACCTTCGCCGCCACCGGCCTGGTGCGGCTGAGTTTCTGGTACGGGCCGCGCGCCAACGCGAACGCGCTGGCCGGCTCCAACGACCTGTCCTTCAGCCTGGGCAACCTGTCGGGCACCCTCCTGGAGGGCGTGCCGGGCGGCACACCGATCCAGTGGATCCACTACAGCGGCATCGCCGATGTCGGCAGCAGCGGCAGCGCGACGCTGACCTTCTCCGCGCTGGGGCTGTCCGACATGATCGGCGGCTCGATCGACAACGTGTCGGTCACCGCGGTGCCCGAGCCGGAGACGGCGGCATTGCTGCTTGCCGGCCTGCTTGTCGTGGGAACGGCGGCACGCCGGCGCGGGCGGGCCGCAAACCTATAATCCCGCACCTTTTTCGCCATGCCCCCCGCTGCGGGGCCGTCCGCCGTGTCCGACCGCCTCGCCGTCCTGCCCCAGTACCTCCTGCCCCAGCAGGCTCTGACGCGCTTTGCAGGCCGGGTGGCCGGCTGGCAGGGCGGGGCGATGACGACGCGCCTCATCGCCTGGTTCGTGCGGCGCTACCGCGTCAACATGGCTGAGGCTGCCGACCCGGACATCCGCAACTACGAGACCTTCAACGAGTTCTTCACGCGCGCGCTGAAGGTCGATGCGCGCGAGTTCGCCCGCTGCGATCTGGTCTGCCCGGTGGACGGCGCGATCAGCCAGTTCGGCGCGATCGACGGGGACCAGATCTTCCAGGCGAAGGGCCACCAGTACAGCACGACCGCGCTGGTCGGCGGCGACGCGACGCTGGGCGACCGCTTCGAGGACGGCAGCTTCGCGACGCTGTACCTTAGCCCGCGCGACTACCACCGGATCCACATGCCGTGCGCCGGGCGGCTGATGCGCATGATCCACGTGCCGGGGGCCCTGTTCTCGGTGAACCCCACCACCGCGCGCGGCGTGCCCGGGCTGTTCGCGCGCAACGAGCGCGTGGTCTGCGTGTTCGAGTCCGAGCGCGGGCCCTTCGTGCTGGTGCTGGTCGGCGCGACGATCGTCGGCAGCATGGCCACGGTCTGGCATGGCGTCGTGAACCCGCCGCGGACCGGTGCCGTGCGCGAATGGAGC
>JAEUOX010000146.1 GCA_016790475.1 Rhodoferax sp.
GTGGCGGCCGGTACGGATTGCCGGACCGCGCTGTGTGCGTCGACGACGCAGTCGGCCCCCAGCGTGATCTTCGGGAACAGCGTTGCGCGCGTGCCCATGAAGCCGCCCTCGCCCAGGCTCGAATCACCGCTCAGCGAGCAATAGGGAGAGAGCACGGAATGCGCGCCGATGCGCGCCCCGTGCCCGACGCTGCAGAACACGTTCACGAGGACGTTGCCTTCCAGTTCGGCACCGGCATTCACGATGCTGTTCGGACACACCAGACTGCCCTCGCCCAGGCGGGCGGATGCGGCGATCCAGGCCGTGCCGTGGACGTAGGTGAACAGCCGTGCGCCGCGTTCGACGAGCCCCGCCGCCACCGCGCGGCGCCCGGCAACACTCCCCAGTGCGATCGCGATCCGGTCTTCGGCCTGTGGCCGGTAGTCCCGGATGGGGCCCAGGTAGTTGGCGTCGGGCGTCTTGCGCAGCAATTCGCAGTCGGCCCCGTCATCGAGTACGCCGGCCAGCGTGTGGCCGCCCAGGCGGCCGGAGGCCAGATCCTGCTGGAGGTAGCCGTACAGCTCCAGCCCGAAACCGCCGCCTCCGGCGATGATGATCCGTGTCATGGTTGGGTTCCCATCAGGGCGTCGCCCGCAGTTCCGACGCGGCGGGCAGCGCGATGCGCCGCGTGAACAAGGCAAAGAGATCGGTGCCGTCCCACAGCGGCGCAAATCCCAGGGCCTGCCCGACCGGCGTGATCCGGTCCACGGCACGTGCCGGCAGCGCCCGGACGAAATCGAGCAGTTCGTCCCGGGAGAACCCGAAGACGGCCAGCGTCTGTTCCTTGTCGCTGAGCTGCGCCGCCAGTTCGGTCAGCGTCGCGAGGTTCTGCTCCAGGAACAGGCCATTGCCGCAATGCAGGGACTTCGCGCCGCTGGTGAGCCCGGTCTCCAGCGTCACCCGGGCCGGGAACAGTGCGGGCCATGCGGGTTCCTCCGGCCGCGCCAGCTCGGCGGCGGCAAGCTCGAAGACGGCGCCCAGGCGTGCCATGCCCATCGCGGCGGAGTTCTCCGCCTGGCGGCTGCGCACCTCGGACTCGACCGCAGGCCAGAAGCGCTGCTGCGCGGCGGTACAGGCGGCGCGGCTGCCGACCCAGTTCAGCAGGCGCGGCGACGAGCAGGCCTGCTGGGCAAACCAGAAGGTGTCGTTGTAGAAGCCGCTGGCCAGTTGCTTGAGCGCAGCGTCGCTGGCCGCCAGCACGCTGTCGGCATGCAGCGCCGCGGCAGAAAACCGGTCCGGGAAGCAGACCTCCATCGCCGTCGGGCGCAACGGGATGGCGCGCAGTGCGGCGATCGTGTCGTCGCCGCCCCACACGACCCGCAGCAGGCAGGCGCGCGAGATTGCCGACGTGATGGCCGCATCATGCGGATAGGTCAGCAGCACGATGCGGCCTGCGACGGCCTGGCCGACCTCCTCCTCCAGCGTGGATCGCAACACCTCCAGCAGGAAATCGAACTGCGGTGAGGATTTCTGGGACAGGCGGACCCAGTTGCAGTTGCCGGCGAGCAGCGCGATCAGGCAGGAGTACAGGAAGACCGAATCGACATTGGCCGGTGCGATGTGAAAGGCCAGCCCTCTGCCGAGCGTGACCGCCCCGGGCGTCTCGGCGGGACAGGAGGGCGCCAGGTCGCGAAGATGGGCGCTGCGGAACCAGTGCCCGAGCGCCGCGAGCTCCGGAAACGCACGCACCTGCGGGTGGGTCAGCAGGCGCTGCGAGAAGCGGCCCACGAAACGCACGGCGCGGGGGTCGAAGGGCGCCCAGGCGGGCAGGGCGGCTGTCCGGGCCAGGGCCGCCTGCAGCGTGTCGCCGGGTTGCACCCCCAGATGAAAGTGCACCGGGTTCATGGCATCGCCCGGGTGTCGCTGCAGCCCCGCAGCTCGGCCTGCGGCACGCGCCCGAGGACGGAGAAATGCCGTCCCGGGCGACCACAGGCGCAGTCATCCTCCCCATGCAGGACGCCCAGGTCCTCGGTCAGCAGCGAATGGCCCGGGTAGCTGACCGGCAGGGCGCTCAGCACCTGGAGCACGCCGGTCTGGCCCGGCCCCAGGGGGGCGAGCGTGATGGGGTCGCGCACGATCACGTCGGCAAACACCGGGGCGTGCAGGTGGCCGTGTTCGCACTCCATGAAGATCGACCCGCCCTGCTCCACCATGCCGTAGTAGTTGAACACCCGCTCGATGCCGAGGTGCTCGCGCAGCGCGGACTTGAAACGGGCGTTGTCGATCTGCGCACTTTGCAGGCGCTTCCAGCCGCCGCCATGGATCAGCGTGCTGCCGGCGCCGAAGTCCAGCCTGCGCCCGGTGCGGAGGGCGCCCTGCACCAGCCCCTGCCACACCAGGTAGGTGAAGCCGAACGCCAGGATCGGCGCGCCGCGATGCTGCTGCAGAAACGCGTCCAGCGCATCCGCCTCCAGCTGCAACTGGTCGTCCAGGCAGTAGTGGTGGTTGCGCCCGAACACCGAGAAACCCAGAATGCCGGCCGCGCGCGCGTTGAAGCGGCTGCGGTCCTTGATCAGGGCGGGGCTGTCGATCAGCACCATCGGAAGGCGCTGCTTGCCCAGGAAGGCGGCCATGATGGCAGCCAGCACCCGGGTTTGCCGCACGGAGGTTTCCCGGTCCAGATAGATGCTCGATACGGCCTGCCCGGTCGTGCCGCTGGAGTTCAGCACCTTGACGACGGCCTCCGGCGGGACGCTGAGGAGCTTTTGCGTCTTGAACAGGCGCACCGGCAGGAAGGGGAGGTCGTCCAGGTGGCGCGCCGCGCCCGCCGGGAAGAGGCGCTCGCGCATGTGCCGGTAGGGTGCGCCATGGGCCGTGTGCCAGTCGGTGAGCGTGTTGAGCGCGTCCAGCAGGACCGCCTGCTTTTCGGGGGCGGCCAGACCGTAGGGCGCTGCAAGGTCGAAGGCCAGTGCGGGCGGGGTGTCCAGGGCCGGCACCGGGTCCGGTGCATGCATGGTGTTCATGTGTCCCCCATCAGGGCACTGTAGTCCTTCTTGCCGGACGCAAGCAAGGGCAACGGATCCACCGTGCGCAGACGGAACAGGGAGTGGTGCAGCCCGTAGCGGCTCGACAGCAGCTGCTTCGCGGCGTCTGCCACCGCGGGGTCGGGCGCCTCCAGCCAGATGACCATGCGTTCATCCCGCCCGCCCACGGCGGCCGGACAACCGAGCGCCTGCTGCAGCTGCTGTTCGACGTCATCCAGGCTCACGCGGTTGCCGGCCATCTTCAGGATGCGCTTCAGGCGCCCCGTCACGTAGTACAGGCCGTCCGGATCGCGTCGGCCCAGGTCTCCGGTGCGCAAGACGCCCTGCAGGTCGTCGCCCCGTGCCAGGTCGCCGGGGCCGGTGGCATAACCCATCATCACGTTGGGGCCGCGGTAGAGGATCTCCTGGCTGTCCGGATCCAGCGCCAGCTGACCGCCCGGGATCGCCACGCCGATGGCGCCGATCTTTGCCAGCAGCATGTCGGGCGGCACATAGCTGATGCGCGCGGTGGCCTCCGTCTGGCCGTACATCACGAAGAAGCGCCAGCCCCGCTCGGCCGCGGTCCGGGCAAAGATTCCGGTCAGCTTGTCATCCAGCCGCCCGCCGGCCTGTGTCAGCGTCCGCAAGGCCGGAAAGTCCTGCAGGTGGAAGCCGGTCCGGTGCAGCATCTGGTAGGTGGACGGGACGCCCGCGATCGAGCTCACGGCCTGCTCCCGCATCGTCTGTGCGAACCGGGTGCTGAGCACGCTCACGTCGTCCAGCACGAGGGTGCTGCCGGCGTACAGATGGCTGTTGATCACGGACAGACCATAGGAGTAGTGGGCCGGCAGAACCGTCAGCGCACGGTCCTGGGCCCCCAGCGCCAGGTAGTCGGCGATGGCAGCCGCATTGGCCTGCACGGCGGCATAGGACAACCGGACCAGCTTGGGGCTGCCGGTCGTGCCGGACGTGCTGAGCAGCAGGCCCAGGTCCGGGTGCAGCAGACCCGGCGCATGCGGCCCGCCGGAACACATTTTCAGCCGCATGCCGGAGCCCGGCAGGGCCTCGCCCTCCCCGTCGGCTTGCAGGATCCAGTCTGGCCGGTAGAGTGCGCGCAATGTGTCCACCAGCCCGGCATGCAGATCGGCCGGCAGCAGCAGCGGCACATGCCCCGCGCGCAGGCAGGCCAGATACGCGACCAGCGACGGCAGCGTGTTGCGCATGTGCAGCATGCCCCAGCGGCGCGCTCCCTGCCCGCGAAGAGCCTCAGCGGCGGCCGTCACGCGCGCGTCCAGCGCGGGGCGGCTGAGGGTTTCCCCGCTCGCCAGGACCACGGCCGGCGGCGCGCTCTGCAGCGCGGCGGGTGGGTCCGGGGCGGGATTCCAGAACATCAGGAGCGGTCCGGTAGGCGCGCAGGACCGGCCGTCAGGCCTGGGGCGGGATGTACTTGGCGACGATCGCCTGGGCCGCGGCGAAGCTGCTCATGTTGATGACATCCTCGGCGTCGATCATGATGTCGAAGCGCTCCTCGATGGCGGCGATCAGGGCCATGTGGGCGATCGAGTCCCATTGCGGGACCTCCGCGTAGCGCAGCTCGTCCACCACCTTGTCGGCGCCCAGGCCGAGGCTGTCGGCGAACAGTTCCGTGAGTTGTGCTTTCAGCGTGGAGGCGGTCATGGTGGCAGTCGGGGTGAAATGAAGGGGAGAGTGCGGCGGAACGGGGCATTCGCCGGCATCATGGTTCGCGAACCAGCTGGATGATCCGCGCCTGTTCCTCGGGCTGGAGCTGCGGGTAGATCGGCAGGCACAGGACCCGCTTGGAGGCTTCGGTGGCGACCGACAGGTTGGCGGGGTTGGCGGACATCAGACCGCGGTACATCGGGAACTCGGAGATCAGCGGATAGAAGTACCGCCGGGCGAAGATTCCGTGCTCGCGCAGCCGCTCATAGAGCGCATCGCGCGAGCAGAAATAGTCATCGCCGACCAGGACCGGGAAATAGGCATGGTTCGCCACCTTCTCGCCGGAATCCCCGAGGCATTGCATGCCAGGGACGCCCTGCAGCGCGGCCCGGTAGATGGCGTCGAGTTCCTTGCGGCGGGCCAGGGCCTGGTCGATATGCTGGAGTTGCAGCAGGCCGAGCGCGGCGTTGAACTCGCTCATCTTGCCGTTGATCCCGGGGGCCACCACGGTGACCTCGTCGACAAAGCCGAAGTTCTTCAGGTGGTCGATGCGCAGCTTGGTCTTGGCATCCGGGCAGACGATCGCCCCGCCCTCGAAGGTGTTGAAGACCTTGGTGGCGTGAAAGCTCAGCACCGACAGGTCGCCATGCTTCAGCACGCTGCCGCAATGGCATTGCACACCGAAGGCGTGCGCGGCGTCGTAGATGACCTTGAGGTTGTAGTTGTCCGCGATGCGCTGGATCGCATCGACATCGCAGGGGTGCCCGTAGCAATGGACGGGCATGATGGCGGTCGTCTGCGGCGTGATGGCCGCCTCGATGCGCGCGGGATCCAGGTTCAGCGTGGCCGGATCGATGTCCACGAAGACCGGCTTGATGCCGTTCCACAGCATCGAGTGCGAGGTGGCGACAAACGAATAGGGCGTCGTGATGACCTCGCCGGTGATGCGCAGCGCCTGCAGCGCCGTGACCAGGGCCACCGTTCCGTTCGTGAAGAGCGCCAGATGCTCGACACCCAGGTACTTGCACAGCGCCTCTTCCAGCCGCTGGTGGAACGGGCCGCCATTGGTCAGCACCTTGCTGTCCCAGATCTGCTGCAGGGACGGGATGAACTCTTCCAGCGGCGGAAGATAGGGCTGGGTGACGTAGATCTTCTTTTGCATCATCAGAGGCCTTGGTGGGCGGTGGCCTGTTCCGCGATGGCATCCCAGGGCACGCCGGGGCTCAGGTAACCGGCCATGGAGTGGGTCGACAAGCCGGGGATGGGGGTGATCAGCACACGCTGGCGCTCGGATCCCAGCCGCGCGAAGAACTGGTAGTCGGGCAGCCCGGCACCCAGGATGTCCTGGTCGGCCGCGAGTGTCCGGGCCTCGAACAGGAACGATGCGCAGGTGGAGGGGGCTGTGCGCCAGTGGTGGGTTCCGCTGAAGAGCACCCTGGATTGCAGGTCCTGGTACATGTCGTAGATGTACTTGTCGTTGTGGTCGTACAGGGAGAGATAGTCGAACCGCATCGGGCTGTCGAAGGCCTCGAAGACCTTGCTGACCCAGCCGTCCTGGTGCAGGTAGTCATTCTCCAGCAGGTAGACCAGATCCGTCGGCTGGGACGCCAGTTCCTGGGCCAGACGCAGCGTGATCAGGAAGGAGTTGCGGTCCGACCCGCCGGCGATGAACTGCAGGCCGAGCCCGAGGGAGGTATTGGCGTAGTACTTCGCAATGAAGTCCTCGACGAAGTCCTCCTTGGAGCTGTCGTAGACGATGACGATCCGGACCCGGTCCGCGCGGGGGTCCCGGGCCACTGTCCGCAGCAGGTTGCGGAAGCAGGTTTCGTGCGAGAACCATGGCGGCCGCACCTTGTGGGGGTCCCGGCTGGTCGCGTCCGCTTTCACATGGACGTGCCGATAGAAGATGGTCAGGGTGCGTTCGGTGGTCGCCATGGCGGTTCCAGTCGATGGTGGGTCCGTTGCTACGCGTCGCGCGCCACGGGAATCTTCTGCAGCACGGTCAGCAGGTGCGGTCCGCGCCATTCCTCGGAAACGACATGGAACGCGCCCTTGAAGCCGTAGATTCTGGCCCAGGGTGCGTCTGCCGCGGCGTCGCCGAAATACAGCGGGAACGTGCCCTCCGCGATGATGTTCACGTGCGTGGGGTCGATGAAGGCGGAGCTGTGGGGGTAGGCCGGCGTCACGGACAGGAAGGTTCCATTCATCTTGAGCACGCGGTAGACCTCGTTCATCAGATCGATGAACGGGTTCCGGCGCGTCGGGTTGTAGAGCACCCGCGGGACATGCTCGATGAAGTCATGCGCCGTGACGAAGTCGAAACTGTCGCTCTCGAACGGGATGGGTTCGATCACCAGGTCGGCGAGCCGGATGTTGGCGGGCAGGTCGGGCCGCATCCCGTAGTCGACGCCAAAGACCTCGTCCGCGTTGAACGGATTCTTCGGGGCGCGTCCACAACCCAGGTCCAGACTTTTGCTCATGGGGCGATCTTCTCGGATGTCAAGGTACACGGCCTCCAGGCT
The DNA here is from genome assembly GCA_016790475.1 of Rhodoferax sp. GTDB lineage: Bacteria > Pseudomonadota > Gammaproteobacteria > Burkholderiales > Burkholderiaceae_C > CAISIP01. The sequence continues at coordinate 7,205 of JAEUOX010000146.1, forward strand.
GCGGCAGAACTTCGTCGTGTCGAACAGCGGCTGGCTCGCCTGGTTGGCGGCGAGCCGGGCGCGGATGCTCTGCAGCCTGTCCGGGGCCGTGGCGAGCTCCAGCGCCAGCGCCTGGTAGGCCGGGAGGGAGGACGTTATCAGTTCCGGCAGCCCTGCCGAGCGCAACAGGCTCGCGGCCACCCGCGACGGGAAGGCGCTGCCTTCATACGTCAGGACCGGCAGACCGGCCATCAGCGCATCGGCGGCGGTGGTGTGGGCGTTGTACGGGTGCGTGTCCAGGAACAGGTCGGCCTGGCGGTAGCGCGCCAGGTGGTCTTCGACGCGCGGCAGGCGCTCGGCGAAGACCAGCCGGTCCGCCGCCACACCGTGGCCCTCGGCCGACTGGCGCAGGTTGCGACGGGCCGCTTCATGGCGTGTGGCCAGCCACAGCACGCTGCCCGGCACACGCCGCAGCAGGTCCATCCACACCGCGAACACCGGCGGCGAGATCTTGTAGTCGTGGCTGAAGGAGCAGAACACGAAGGCGGTGTCGGGCAGTCCGCAGGCCGCGCGGGTGGGGGTCTCTTCGGCAATGCGCAATCCGTTGTCGATCGGCAGGTAGCTGTCCGGCAGATACACGACGCGTTCCGAGTAGTGCTGCTGCTGCTCCGGCGGGACCACATGCCGGTCGGCGATGAGGACGTCGTGGTAGGGCGTTCCCATGCTGCCCGGGTACCCGAGGTAGTTGACCTGCACCGGTGCCGGACGGTGCGCAAAGATGGCCGTCTTGGTGTCGGACGTGAAGCCGCCGAGATCGACCGCGATGTCGACCTCCATGTCGCGCATGTGGCGGGCAATCTGCTCCGGCAGCCAGGTGCTGGCATCGATGAAGTGGTCGAAGCTCGCGCGGATGCGGCTGCGCAGCCGGCTCTGGTCGTCGATCCCCAGCGAGATCGCGATCGTCTCGAATTGCGTGTGGTCGTGGCGCTCGAAGATGCCCGCCATCAGATGGCCCACCGGGTGCTCGCGCAGGTCCGGAGACACATAGGCGACGCGTAGGCGGGCGTGGCGGTAGATCTCGCCATTCCACATCGGGCGGGCTGCCGGCGGGCAGTGGTGGCTGGCAAAGATGCGGGCGGCCTGCAGGTGGTCTGCCGCCTGGTCCGAAGCGGACATCAGCGCCAGTGACTTGCACACGCGCCGGCCGGCGCGCACGCCCTGCACGATCCGCTGCGTCAGCACGTCGAAGCTGCGCCAGTCGCAGATGTGCATCTGCTCGTAGAACAGCAGGCCCAGCCCGTAGTCGTAGTCCGGTGCCAGCGTCGTCAGCCGTTCGAACATCCGGATGGCGGCCTCGCTCTGGCGGAACTCGGACAGCAGGATGCCGCAGTTGGCCAGTGCGCCGGTGTGGTCGGGATCGACGGTGAGGATGTGATTGAAGCGCTCCAGGGCCTCCCGGTGCCGGAACATGCTGCGCAGCAGGGCGCCACTGTTGAGCAGCACCTCGACATAGTCCGGCTGCAGGGCCAGCGCGGTATCGAAGCTGCGCAGCGCATCGTCCTTGCGGCCGGCCGATTGCAGAACCGCACCCTGCAGATAGTGCAGCGGCGCGAACGAGGGGTTGGCCGCGATGCCGGCATCGCACCATTGCAGCGCCTGGGGCAGGTCGCCGGCATTCATGGCCAGCAGCCCCAGCGAATACGACGCATGCGCGTTGCCAGGTTCCGCGGCCAGCACCTCCCGGAACAGGGCCGCAGCCGCATCGGCCTGGCCGGCGGCCTGCAGGCCCAGGGCCTGGATGAGTTGCTCCTGCACGGACATCGTCAACCAGCCTCCGGTTCGATCTGGCTGCCACCGCCCAGCGCCTTGTACAACTGGACGGCGGACTCCAGCTGGGCCCGCCGTGTCTGGGCGATGGCCTGCTGCGCCGCCACCAGCTCGCGCTGGCCATCCAGCACCTCCAGGTAGCCCACCAGCCCGACCTGGTAGCGGGCTTCGGCGATCTGCAGGCGCCGCTCCTGGGCGAGCGTGTTCGCGGTGGTGGCCTGCATCTGCCGGGCCAGGGACTGACGCGCGGAGAGCTGATCCGCCACTTCGCGAAAGGCCAGCTGCAGGGTCTTCTCATACTCCGCCACGGCAATGATCTTGCGCGCCTCCGCGATGTCCACGGCGGCGGCGGCCCGGCCTCCGTCGAACAGCGGCATCGTGATGACCGGCTGGAACGCCCAGGCGCCGGCCTTGAACAGGCTGGCGAGCCCCGGGCCCGCGAGACCGAGCCCGGCCGTCAGCAGCACCTTGGGCAGGAAGGCGGCCCGCGCGGCGCCGATGTTGGCATGCGCCGCCAGCAGGCGCTGCTCCGAGGCCATCACATCGGGCCGCATCAGCAGCACGTCGGCCGGCAGGCCCGGGGCGAGCGCGGTGTCGAGCCCCTGTGCGTCCAGCGGGCGGCCGGGCGGCAGGCCTTCCGGCGTCTTGCCGACAAGATAGGTCAGCAGGTTGTCGGTCACCGACCGCTGGTGCTCCAGCGCGGCCAGGCTGGCGCGGGCCGACTCCAGCGCGCCGGTCGCCTGCTGGAAGTCGTAGTCGTTGGCGCCACCCAGGTCCCGGCCGCGCGCGATCAGCTGCGCGGACTTGTCGCGCAGCACGACCGTCGCGCGCGCGATCCGGATCAGCTCATCCAGCTGCAATCCGGTGAAGTAAGCACTGGCCACGTCCGCCACCAGCGAAATGTAGATCGCGCGGCGGGCCTCCTGGGTGGCCAGATAGCTGGCACGGGCGGCCTCCGACAGACTGGACACCCGGCCCCAGAAGTCCAGCTCGAAGGACACGGACGAGATCGACACATCCAGCGCGGCGTTGCCGCGACCCAGGCTGCCGGATCCCAGCAGGTTGACGAGGGGAAGACCGTCCGCCTTGACGATGCCGAACTGGGCCCGAGCCTCCAGCACACGGCCGGCGGCAATGCGCATGTCCCGGTTGTTCTCCAGTGCCTGGGCGATCAGGGCTTGCAGGCGGGGGTCGGTGAAGTAGGCGCGCCAATGGGTCCGGGCGGCATCGACGGCCCCGGGTGCGGCTGTGCCGGCGGGCCATTGCGGCGGAACTGGAGCGGCCGGCCGCTCATAGGTGCTGGGCATCGGCGCACAGGCGGCCAGTCCCATCGCGGCCAGGCCGGCCGCGAGGCGCCAGCACCAGGCCGGCCGTGCCGCGGGTGGAAAAGGGGCGTGCTTCATGGCGCCATGCTTCGTGCAAGGACGCATTGTCCGGAATCCCCGCGTGCGCAAAAGTCCAATAAGCCTGTCATTGACCCGGCACTTCCGGTCCCGCAGCGGGGAGGTGCGGGTGGCGTGCTCAGCGGGTGGGGGCCGGGGCGGGCGCAGGGCGCGGTGCCGCCGCTGGCGCGGCCTCGGCGGCGGTGGCGGCGGGCCGCGCACCGCCCAGCAGGCGTTCCTCGGCCTCGCGGGTCATCACCAGGATCGTGATGCGCCGATTGGTCGGGCTCAGCGGATTCTGGGCATCGAGCAGGCTGCTCGATGCCAGGCCGGTGACCCGTGCGAGCTTCTCGTCCGGCATGCCGGCGGCGATCAGCTCCCGACGGGAGGAGTTGGCGCGGTCGGCGGAAAGCTCCCAGTTGCTGTATCCCCGCTCGCCGTTTCCGTAAGGGGAGCGGTCGGTGTGGCCGTCCAGGCTGATCTTGTTGTCGACCTCGCTCAGCGCACTGCCGATCTCGCGCAGGATGTCGCGCATGTAGGGTTTGACCAGCGCACTGCCGACGTCGAACATGGCGCGGTTCTGGTCGTCGACGATCTGGATCTGCAGGCCGTCCGGCGTGGTTTCCAGGCGGATCTGCGAGCTGAACTCCGCCAGCCGCGGGTTGTTCGAGATGACCGACGCGATCTTGGCGCTCAGCGCCGCCAGCTTCTTGGCATCCTGCTTGGCCACCTCGGCCTTGGCCGCCTCCAGCGCGGCCTTCTTGGCCAGGATCGGGTCGGCCTCGGACTCCTTCTTGTTCTGGCCGCTGGTCTTGGTCAGGTCATTGCCGCCGCCCTGGATCACGCTGTTGCTGGCGCCGGCGCCGGTGCCGCCCATCATGGCCACCTTGAGCGGCGCGGTGAAATAGTCGGACAGGCCCTTCTTGTCGCCCTCGGAGGTGGAGCCCAGCAGCCACATCAGCAGGAAGAAGGCCATCATCGCGGTCACGAAGTCGGCGTAGGCGATCTTCCAGGCGCCGCCATGGGCTGCATGGCCGCCCTTCTTGATCTTCTTGACGATGATCGGCTGGAGTTTCTTGCCGTCGGTGGCCATGGCTGCCTACAGGTGGAGAAGATGCAAGCTTACTTCTTGCCGCGCACGTGGCTTTCGAGCTCCGTGAAGCTGGGGCGCTCGGTGGAGAACAGCACCTTGCGCCCGAATTCGATGGCGGTGGACGGGTTGTAGCCCTGCATGCTGGCCAGCAAGGTCGTCTTGATGCACTGCAACTCCTTGGCCGCGTCTTCGGACTTCTGCTCCAGCAGGCCCCCGAGCGGCTCCACGACGCCGTAGGCCAGCAGAATCCCCAGGAAGGTTCCCACCAGCGCCGAGGCGATCATGCCGCCCAGGATGGCCGGCGGCTGGCCGACCGAGCCCATGGTGTTCACCACGCCCAGCACCGCGGCCACGATGCCGAAGGCCGGCAGGGCCCCGGCGAGCCGCGCAATGGCTGCGATCGGGGCATGGGCCTCCTGATGGTGGGTGTCGATCTCGCTGTCCATCAGCGACTCGATCTCATGCGCATTGAGGTTGCCGGACACCATCATCCGCAGGTAATCCGTCATGAACTCCACGACATGGTGGTCGTTGCCCACCGTTGCGTACTTCTTGAAGATCTCGGACTCGTGCGGCGACTCGACGTCCTTCTCGATCGCCATCAGGCCTTCCTTGCGGGCCTTCTGCAGGATGTCGTAGAGCAGTGCCATCAGCTCCATGTAGCGCGCCTTGGTGTACTTGGAGCTCTGCAGCGCCTGCGGGATCAGCTTGATCACCGCCTTGAGCACCTTGGGCTGGTTGTTCACCGCAAACGCGCCAAGGGCACCGCCGAAGATCGTGATCAGCTCGAACGGCAGCGCGGTCAGGATCACGCCGATGTTGCCGCCGTGGAAGATGTACACGCCGAAGATGCACCCCATGGCGACGACGTAGCCGACGATTACGATCATGTTTGTGCGAGGTCAGTGGCGTAAAAGCACCCGGCCCCGGGGCCGGGGATGGGCCGAATTCAAGCCATTCTATGTAATCGGCCTGCCCCCAAAACGCAAAAAGGACCCCGAATGGGGCCCTATCTGTGGGGATTTGGGGGGTGCGGCTAGTGCACCAGGATGCCCCCGGCGATCGCGCTCTTGCCGGCGCGGGCCGGTGGCTCGCACAGGCCGCAGACAAAGTGGCGTGCGTTCTCGTAGGGTTCGGTGACAAAGTGGCCGCCACATTTGGAGCAGCGCGTCATCGTGAGCATCTGGTTGTTGACAAACTTGACCAGGCGCCAGGCCCGGGTGATCGACAACAGCGGTTCGACATCGCAGGAGGCAATCTGCTCCTGGTACAGCTTGAAGGCCTTCATGACCGCGTCGATGTCCTCCATGGCCGACACCTTGGTGAGGTATTCGTAGGTGTTCAGGAACAGCGAGGCGTGGATGTTGGGTTGCCAGGTCAGGAACCAGTCGGTGGAAAACGGCAACTGCCCCTTGGACGGGGATTTGCCGGCCACTTCCTTGTACAGGCGCAGCAGGCGCTCGTAGGACAGGCTGGTCTCGCTTTCCAGGACCTGCAGCCGTGCGCCCATCTGGATCAGCGCGATGGCGCGCTCGATCTGGCGCGATTCGTTGACGATGCTCTTCGGCGTGGCCACGGCTTACGTCGCCTCCGCAAAGCGGCCCGACATCAGGATGCTGGCATGCAGGCGGGTCGTGGCGTCGTTGTTGACCTTGCTGGTGGTGTGGTTGGTCAGCAGGTTCCAGACGATGTCGTCGTCGACACGGAACCGGCACAGCAGCATGTTGCCCGACGCGATCTTCAGGATCTGTGCCGGGGACAGGCTGGCGATCAGGTCGGCGGATTCTTCGGAGAGACCGAGCCGGAAAAGCGCCTCGGCGCGGTCGGAGCGGATCAGGTTCTGGGCCAGCATCAGGTAGGTGAGGTTGGCTTCCCGGATTTCGGAGACGATTTGGTCGGTGGTCATGGTGTTTCCCTGCGCGATAGCTGTCTTTTTTCGTTCGATGAAGGATTGTTGCGTCGACCGTGAAAAACTTGAATCGGGAAACGGATGGTGCTTGTGTCAGTCTCAGGCGAAACCCGTGTAAGGCAAAGTCCTACGCGCGGTCGTTGGCCGTCTGATCGGCATCAACGCTGCTGGAGCAGCGCCAGCACACCCTGCGGAATCTGGTTGGCCTGGGCCACCATGGCGGTGCCTGCCTGCTGCAGGATCTGCGCCCGGGACAGGTTGGCGGTTTCCTGTGCGAAATCGGCGTCCATGATGCGTGAGCGCGACGCGGACAGGTTCTCCGAGGTGACCTGCAGGTTCGCGATCGAGGTCTCGAAACGGGATTGCAGGGCGCCCAGCTTGGCGCGGGCGCCGCTGATGAAGGCCAGCGCGGAATCCACCGTCTTGAGCGCTTCGGTGGCCTTGCCGAAGGACGTGACGTCCAGGTCGGAGACCTTGTTCAGCGTCGAGCCGATGTCCGCCGCCAGCAGGTTGGTGTCGGTGACGTCGGCCGAGAAGGACTTGTCCGAGTCCAGCGTGATGAATCCGACCACCGTGGCGGTTTCCGGGTTGGCGTCGCCTGCAAGCACCACCGCCGCGCCGGAGGCCGCGCCGGCGCTGTCGAGCTTCTGCACCGACACGCTGCCGACGTTGATGACCGTCGTGTCGGCAATGGCGATGTCGTTGCCGGTCGCATTGGTCAGAACCACGGCGGTGCCTGCCGCGTTCAGCGAGGCCGTCACGCCGGTCTTGGAGGACTGGTCATTGATGGCCGCCACGGCCGCGGAAAGTCCGTCGCCGGTGGCGACCGCCGAGATCGAGAAGGCGACGGCCTGCGGTGCAGCATTGTCGGACTGCAGCGTCAGGCTGTAGCTGCCGGGGGTGTCGAAGGTCAGGCTGACGGTGTTGCGGGCGGTGGCCACGACGCCGGTGGTCGCCACGGCCAGGTTGATCTTGTCCGCATTCGCCTTGGCCGTGCTGTTGGCGATGATGTCGATCGTCGAGGTACCCAGGGAGCCGTTGATCGTGATCGATCCGGCCGTCGTGGAGTTCGAGCCAAAGGCGGCGGCAACGCCCTCGCCGCCGGCCGCCTGCAACTGGTTGTTGCCGTAGACATTCGTGCGCAGGTTGGCGGTGGACGTCGTGATGGTCTGGTTGGAATTTGCGCCCACCTGGAACTGCTGGGTGCCGAAGGTGCCGTCCAGCAGTTTGGAGCCATTGAACTCCGTCGTCTGGGAAATCCGGTCCAGTTCCGCGATCAGCTGGCCGACTTCCGCCTGCAGCGCCTGGCGGTCGGTCGCGCTGTTGGAAGCGTTGGCCGACTGCACCGCCAGCTCCCGCACCCGCTGCAGGATGTCGCTGGAGGCCTTCAACGCGCCTTCCGCCGTCTGGGCCAGCGAGATGCCGTCGTTCGCGTTGCGGGCGGCCTGGTTCAGGCCCCGGATCTGGGTCGTGAAGCGTTCGGAGATGGCCAGGCCGGCCGCGTCGTCCTTGGCGCTGTTGATGCGCAGACCGGAGGAAAGCCGCTGCAGCGAGGTCGACAGGGTGGCCTGGCTCGTGCTCAGGTTGCGCTGGGCCGTGAGCGAATTGATGTTGGTGTTGATTGTCGAGGCCATCAAGAACTCCTTTAGAGGACGGCGCGTATGCCGGATAAAGCGCCAGCAACCTCAGCTGACAACTTGGAACAATGGCGTCATTGTGGGGAGTCCCCTTTCCGGCGTAAGGCTGATAAGGCGGCGATTTCCGGCCCAGTTCAAGCGTTCGGGCTAAAGTTTTTCCAGGATCTCCCGAAAACCCATCCAACGGGTTGCTTGAAGGGCTCGTCGTCCGGAAGGCAGAAAAATCAGCCCCGGACATGGCGGCCAGGTTCTCACTGGCGTTTTGGCCGGCAGAAGTGCCGGGTGTAGTCAGTTTTTCTGGAGGTTTTCAATGTCGTCCACTATCAATACCAACATCAACTCGCTGACAGCACAGCGCAACCTGGGCATGAACCAGGCCTCGCTGTCGACCTCGATCGCACGGCTGTCCTCCGGTTTGCGCATCAACAGCGCCAAGGACGACGCCGCAGGTCTGGCCATCTCCGACCGCCTGAATGCCCAGATCAAGGGCCTGAACCAGGCGGTCCGCAATGCCAACGATGGCATTTCGCTGGCGCAGACGGCGGAAGGCGCGCTGAAGGCCTCCACCGACATCCTGCAGCGGGTGCGCGAGCTGGCGGTGCAGTCGGCCAACGCCACCAACAGCGCGGGTGACCGTCAGGCGCTGCAGGCGGAAGTTGGCCAGCTGGTCTCGGAACTGGACCGTATCTCCCAGACCACGGAATTCAACGGCTCCAAGCTGCTGAACGGCACCTTCGGCACGCAGCAGTTCCAGGTCGGCGCCAATGCCAACCAGACCATCACCGCCGCCACGGCCAACCTGCGTACCGCGGTCTACGGCAACAACCAGATCAAGGCTGCCGGCGCGGACGCCGTTGCCGCCGCCTGGGGCTCGAACGCCACGACGGCAGGCAGCCTGACCGTCAACGGTGGCCTGGGAAGCGCCACTGTGACCGTGGCTGTCAACAGCACCGCCAAGGCGAATTCCGACCTGATCAATGCGCAGACGGCCAAGACCGGCGTGACGGCGACCGCCCGCACCGAAGTCAACCTGGCATTCGGCGCCGTCGGCTCCTACAGCCTGAACCTGCGCTCGGACAACGGTACGGCCCAGACCGTGTCCTTCGCGGTGACCGCCACCGGTACGGCGGATGGTCTGGGTGCAGCAGTGGCTGCCATCAACGACCAGGCGTCCAAGACCGGCGTCACCGCCTCGTTGAATGCAGCCGGTACGGCCGTGATCCTGACCAACGCATCCGGCAACGACATCACCGTGTCGGACACGGCGGTCCAGAACGCCGGTGCCGTGACGGTCAACAAGATCGACGCGGCGGGCGCCCTGGGGGCGACGTCGGTGTCGCTGGCGGCCGACACCACGGCGGACGACGCGACCGTGGTCGGTTACATCACGCTCGATTCCGAGAAGTCCTTCTCGGCCGATGTGGACACGTCCAACATCCTGTCGGCCGATGCCAGCTCGACGCTGAACAAGGTCTCGGAACTGGATGTGACCACGTTCGCCAAGGCCAGCGAAGCGCTGAAGACGGTGGACTCCGCGCTGGCCTTCATCAGTGGTGAACGTGCGAAGCTCGGCGCTCTGCAATCCCGGTTCGAGACCACGATCTCGAACCTGCAGGTGACGTCGGAGAACCTGTCTGCCTCCCGTTCCCGGATCGTGGACGCCGACTTCGCCCAGGAAACGGCCAACCTGTCGCGCTCGCAGATCCTGCAGCAGGCGGGTACGGCCATGGTCGCGCAGGCCAACCAGCTGCCGCAGGGCGTGCTGGCCCTGCTGCGATAAATGGATCCCGGAACCCCCGCGCGGCGGGGGGTCCTGATCGGAGGTTGACGGTGGTGGCAGATGCAATATCTGCCACCTTTTTTGGTTTTTGGCTGCAGTTTCGGGGTTTATCCCGCCAATTCGCCATTTAAAGTGCTGAAGCAGCGCGGATAATGCCGAGGCAGCGCAGGAGGGGTGCATGGCTACCATTTCTTCACCAGGCATAGGGACCCAACTGGACGTCAAGTCGATCGTCACCAGTCTGGTCGACCTGGAAAAGCGCCCGCTCGACGCCCTGAAGCTGCAGGCCGCGACCGTCCAGACCAAGATTTCGGCCTTCGGGCAGATCAAGTCCCAGGTGTCGGCCCTGTCGGACGCCGCCAGCACGCTGAGCAGCCTGACCACCTACAACAGTGTGAATGCCACCTCGTCCAATACCTCGGTGGTGACCGCGACGGCGATCGGCGGAACGGCGGCGAACAATTTCAGCATCAAGGTGGACAGCCTGGCCAAGGCCCAGTCCACGGCCTCCGGCTCGCTGCTGCCGGTCGGTGGCGCGCTCGGGGCCGGGACACTGCGCCTGCAGCTGGGCAAATGGACGGTGGTGCCGCTGTCCTTCCTGCCGCAGGTCGGCGTGGGGCCGGTGGACATCGTCGTCTCGGCGACGGATACCGTCACCGATGTGGCCAGCAAGATCAACGGCGCCAACGCGGGCGTCAGCGCCACCGTGCTGAACGACGCGTCCGGGCAGCGCCTGCTGCTGCGTTCCAAGACGACCGGGGAGTCGTTCGGCTACGAGATGTCGGTGGTGTCCGATGCCGATGGCAATGCCGCGGATGCTGCCGGGCTTTCCCGGCTCGTGGTCGGGGCGACCACCCAGTACGCGGCCGATGCCAAGATCCAGGTCAACGATGTGCCGGTCAGCTCCTCGACGAACACCTTCACCGATGTGGTCTCCGGCGTCACCTTGACCGCGGTGGCTCCCAGCACCACGGCGGTGGATGTCAGCGTGGCGCCGAACAAGACGGTGGTCACGGAGGCGATCAACAAGTTCGTCAGCGCCTTCAACGCGATCAACCAGACACTCAACGAACTGACCAAGTACGACGCCGGCACCAAGACGGCCGGGCTGCTGCAGGGTGATTCGACAGCCATCGGGCTGCAGAGCGCCCTGCGCGGCGTACTGCAGTCCACAACGGCCGGGTCCGCGTACAAGCGGCTGGCGGATATCGGCGTGACCCAGCAGCTCGGGGGGGATCTGGCGGTCGACAGCACCAAATTGTCTGCGGCGCTGGCCAACGGCGATGAGGTCAAGAATCTGTTCCGGATCGACAACAGCAACACCCTGACCAACGGCGTGGCGCTCAAGTTCAAGAAGTTCTCGGCGGGCCTGCTGGAGGCCGGCGGCTTCTTCAGCACCAAGGATGCCTCCCTGAAGCGCTCCCTGGAGCTCAATACCGAGGAGCAGGCGCGGGTCAACGCCAAGGCGACGCGCGTGGAAACCAATCTCTACCGGCGCTACAACGCGCTGGACGTGCAGCTCAACAGCCTGAGCTCCCTGAACGCCTATGTGACGCAGCAGATCACGCTGTGGAACAAGTCGTCCGGTTGATCATGACGGCTGTCCGGAAAACCAGCCCTGTTCATGCGATCAGTGTGCTTGAGTCCGGTCGGCCCGTGCCGATAACACTCTCATAGATTCAAGGATCCGCACCAAGATGTTCACCCACCGTGCCAGCAAGTCGGCGTCGGCCTATCAGCAGGTCAGTGTCGAGACCAGCGTCGGTCAGGCGTCCCCGCACAACCTGGTGGAGATGCTGTTCGATGGTCTGCTGGTCGCCGTCGGCGCGGCCCGCGCTGCCATGCAGCGTGGTGACATCAAGACCAAGTGCAAGCAGATCGTCATTGCGGTGCGCATCCTGGAAGAGGGCCTGAAATGTGCCCTCAATCTGGAGCAGGGTGGCGAACTGGCGTCGAACCTGGATCGGCTCTACGGATACTGTGTCGTGCGCCTCACGCAGGCCAACGCGCGCAATGACGAGGCCGCCCTGGACGAAGTGCAGCGCCTGATCGAACCGCTGGCCAAGAGCTGGAAGCAGATCGGTGATGCCACCGTTCCGCAACTGCGGGCTGCCTGAGAGCTGGAGATGAACACGATGCAGCAGACGCTGATTGACTTTTACCGCGCGATCGAGGCCACCAGCCTGCAGATGCTCGATGCCGCCAAGGCGGAGAACTGGGACGAGGTGGTGCGGCTGGAGGGGGCCTGCGCGGTGCTGATCGAGCAGCTCCGGTTCCGTTCGCGCAGCGAGGAGCTTCAGCCGCAGGAGCGGGCCGAAAAGACCCGGATCATGCAGCGCATCCTGCACAACGACGCCCAGATCCGCTATCTGGCCGAACCGTGGCTCGTGCACTTCGAGAAGAAGTTCGATAACCTGCAGCAGTTGCTGCACTGAGTGCCGTCGCGTGAACGGCCGCTCAGACCTGCATGTTCATGATGTCGGTGTAGGCCTGCACCATGCGGTTGCGCACATGCAGCGTGGCCTGAAAGCCGATCTGGGCCTTCTGGATGGCCACCATGGTTTCCTCCAGGCTGACGGCCGGATTTTCCATCTGCACTTCGCGCTGCAGCCGTGTGGCCTGGTTCTGAGCCGCACTGACGGACTGCAGTGCAGACTTCAAGGCACCGGAGAAGCCGGCCTCGTTGCCTGCGGGCGCCGGGCTGCCCGGCCGCTGCAGGCCCGCCGGCCGTACCGTGGCCGGCATCGTGGTGGGGCTGAGTCGAAGGTCCATGGGGTGCTTTCAGCGATGGTTTGCCTGCGATCATCGTAATTCGGGGGCGCGTCGGACAGGGCGGGAAATGACGGGTGAATGCCGCCCTTATCGGCCTCATGTTTTCGAGGGGCAGGCTGAATAATTGCGGCCAGTCGTGGCGCTTGGGTGTGCCACTCCGCCTTGGAAAGCCGCATGTCCGAAGTTGCCACTCTGCCGATCAATCCGGGTTTCACCCAGCGACTCGCCGGGCTTGCGCCGGCGCAGCGACTGCGTCTGGCGCTTGGCATCGGCCTGCTGGTCGTGGTGGCGGTCGCCGGACTCATCCTCGGGCGCCAGGCCGAGTGGCGTGTGCTGTATGCCAATCTGGCGGACAAGGATGGCGGCGCCATCGTGGCCCAGCTGGCCACCATGAACGTGCCGTACAAGCTGGCCGAGGGCGGCGGTGCCATTCTGGTGCCGGCAGACCGGGTGCACGACACCCGCCTGCGTCTGGCGACGCTCGGATTGCCCAAGGGCTCGGTGGCGGGCTTCGAGATGATGGAGGCGAACCGCTTCGGCATGACGCAGTTTCAGGAGCGTCTGACGTTTCAGCGCGGGCTGGAAGGCGAACTGACGCGCTCGATCCAGGCGCTTTCCTCGGTGCAGAGTGCGCGGGTGCACCTGGCGCTGCCCAACCAGAACGGGTTTTTCCGGGAGCAGCAGAAGCCGTCGGCCTCGGTGCTCGTGGCGCTGCATCCCGGGCGCATGCTGGACCGGGCCCAGCTCGCCGGCATCGTGCATCTGGTGGCGTCCAGTGTGCCGGAGCTGGCGCCGACGGCGGTCAGCGTGCTGGACGATACCGGCAAGCTGCTGTCCACGCCGGCGGACGGTCTGGATGGCGGGCGCGGTGCGGATGCCCAGCAGCTTCAATATGTGCAGCAGATCGAGCAGCTGTACACGCAGCGGATCCTGGACATCCTGGAGCCGGTGGTCGGGCGCAAGAATGTCAAGGCCCAGGTGACTGCGGAGGTGGACTTTTCGCAGACGGAATCCACGTCGGAGTCCCACCGGCCCAACCAGACTCCGGATTCCAGTGCGGTGCGCAGCCAGCAGGTGGTGGAGAGCACCAATGGTGGCGGGGCCGGCGCCCTGCCGACCGGGATACCCGGCGCGACGACGAACCAGCCGCCCGGGGCGGCGGCGGCACCGGTCAACGGGGCCGCCCAGGCGCTGGCTGCGGCGGGAACCGCGAGCGGTGCGGCGGGTTCCGCCGGCGGGGCGTCCAAGCGGGAGTCGATCATCAATTACGAGGTCGACAAGACGGTCCGGGTGGTGCGGGGGGGCTCCGGCCTGGTGAAGCGGATCAGTGCCGCCGTCGTGCTGAACCACCAGACCGTGACCGACGACAAGGGCAAGACCACCACCTCGCCACTGAGTGCGGAGCAGGTCGAGAAGCTGACGGCGCTGGTGCGCGAGACCATCGGGTTCAACAAGGACCGCGGCGACTCCGTCAACCTGATGAACACGCCGTTCGCGATCGAGAAGCCGACCGTGACGGAGGTGCCGCTGTGGCAGCAGCCGGAGCTGCAGGATCTGGCGCGCAGCCTGGCCTGGCCGGTGGGCACGGTCCTGCTGGCGGCCCTGGTGCTGATGGGCCTGATCCGTCCGGCGCTCAAGGCGCTGGCCCAGGCACCGGCCGTGGTGCCCGTGCAAGGCGGGCAGCTGGACGCTGTCGTGGCGGACGACCAGGAGCGCCCGCCGCTGCTCACCGCGAGCGGCACCCAGGAGCCGGAAGGCCCGACCCAGGCCCACCTGCGGCTGGAGGATGCGCGTAAACTCACCCGGGACAATCCGGCAGCGGTGGCCAATATTGTCAAGGCGTGGATCGGCAGTGAGGCACCGGCCTGACGGTTTGTCAGCCAGGAGCACACCATGTCTGAAGACGGATTGCAGGACGCTGCCATATTGCTGATGTCGCTGGGCGAGGCCGAGGCGGCAGAGGTTTTCAAGTTCCTCTCCCCGAAGGAAGTCCAGAAACTGGGTGAGGCCATCGCCCGAACCAAGGCGGTGCCGCGGGAGCGGGTCGAGGAGGTCGTCGACCGGTTCGCCGGTGTGGCCGCCTCCCAGAGCCTGCTCGTCAATGACTCCGGGGACTACGTGCGCTCGGTGCTGAAGCGCGCGCTGGGCGACGACAAGGCCACGCTGCTGATCGACCGCATCCTGCAGGGCGGCGACATCTCCGGCATCGAGGGCCTCAAGTGGATGGACTCGATCTCGGTCGCGGAGCTGCTGCGCAATGAGCACCCGCAGATCGTCGCGGCGATCATGGTCCACCTGGAGCCCGACCAGGCGGCCGACGTGCTGAAGAACCTGACCGAGCGCCAGCGCAATGAGGTGATGCTGCGGGTGGCGACGATGGAGGGCATTCAGCCGACGGCTCTGAAGGACCTCAACGAGGTCATGTTCCAGGTGCTGTCTGGTACCGACAAGGTCCGCAAGTCCTCGCTGGGCGGGGTCAAGACGGCGGCCGAGATGATCAACCTGATGGGCAACGCGATCGAGAGCACGGTGATCGAGTCGATCCGCAACCACGACCCGGATCTGGCCCAGAAGATCATGGACAAGATGTTCGTGTTCGACGACCTGATCAAGCTCGACGACAAGTCGATCCAGATGGTGCTGAAGGAAGTGGCTTCCGACACGCTGATTGCCGCGCTCAAGGGCGCGCAGCCGGAACTCAAGGACAAGATCCTCGCGAACATGTCGTCGCGTGCTGCCGAGACCTTGCGGGAGGATCTGGAGTCGCGGGGCCCGATGCGTCTCTCCGAGGTGGAGGCGCAGCAGAAGGAGGTTCTCAAGATCGTGCGGCGGCTGTCCGACGAAGGGCAGATAGTGCTGGGCGGAGGTGGCGACGACGCCATGGTCTGATGCGCACGACGTCCCGCTTCATCCCTGGTGAGCAGATCGACGCCGTCTCCCGCTGGAGCTTCGGTGCCGTGGACACCGATGCGCTGCAGCTGGCCGCCAAGGCCCGCGACGAGGCCGAGGCCCTGCGGCGGGAGCGCGATGCGGTGGTGCGCCAGGAAGGTTATGCCGAGGGATTGACGCAGGGGCGGGCGCAGGCCATGGCCGATGCGGACCGGCGTGTCCGCGATTTTGTCGCAGGGCAGGGGCAGGAGACGGCCCGGCGCTTCGCGCAGCTGATCGAATCCGCCGAGCAGCAGCTCGGCGCCTCGCAGCAGGCCATGGCGCAGGGCGTGCTCGAGCTGGCCTGCGCGATCGCGCGCCAGGTGCTTCGCCAGGAACTGTCCGTCAATCCCAATGTGCTGCAACCGGTGATCCGGGAGGCCTTGTCGGTGCTGGCGGTGGACAGCAAGGCTGCCATCGTGCGGCTGCATCCGGTCGATGTCGAGGTGCTGCAGGAAGCCCTGGAGACCGAGTTTGCCGGGATGGCGCTGGCGCTGGTGGCGGATGCCTCCGTCAAGCCCGGCGGCTGCGTGGTGGCGGCCTCCGGGACGGTCGTGGACGGCACGCTGGACACCCGCTGGCGCCGCGCGGTCGCCAACCTGGGCCTGGCGTCCCCCTGGGAGGAGTGATGGTTGTCGACCAGCCCGCCGCATGGAAGCACTACCTGGACCGGGCCAGCGCGCGCGTGCAGGTCGGAAGCTCCCTGGAGGTGCGTGGCACCTTGACCCGTCTGGCCGGGCTGGTTCTGGAGACCAGCGGGCTGCGGGTGCCCGTGGGATCCCAGTGCCTGGTGTCCCAGCCCGATCAGACACCGATCCTGGCCGAGGTGGTCGGGTTCTCGCAGGACCGGGCCTTCCTGATGCCCGCCGGCGACGTGCATGGGCTCTCGAGTGGCGCCGGTGTGGTCCCGGCCGCGGCCTATGTGCCGGTGCCACTGCTGGCCGACATTCCCACCGATGACACGGACCTCGGTGCCGGCCTGCTGCGCCTGCCGCTGGGCACCGGCTTGCTGGGGCGCGTGGTCGATGCCCATGGGCATCCGATCGACCGCATGGGGCCGATCAGCCATGTCAGTGCGGTGCCGCTGGACCGTCGCCCGATCAACCCGATGGACCGGGCGCCGATTCGCGAACCGCTGGACACCGGCGTGCGAGCGATCAATGCCCTGTTGACGGTCGGGCGCGGACAGCGGATCGGCCTTTTCTCCGGCTCGGGGGTGGGCAAGAGCGTGCTGCTGGGGATGATGGCGCGCTATACAACCGCCGATGTCATCGTCGTGGGCCTGATCGGTGAACGGGGCCGAGAGGTCAAGGAGTTCATCGAGGACATCCTGGGCGAGGAGGGGCGGGCGCGTTCCGTCGTCGTGGCCGCGCCGGCGGATGCGCCGCCGATGCTGCGCATGCAGGGCGCCGCCTACGCGACCGCCGTGGCGGAGCACTTTCGGGACAAGGGTCTGCATGTGCTGCTGCTGATGGATTCGCTGACCCGCTACGCGATGGCGCAACGCGAGATCGCCCTGGCGATCGGCGAGCCGCCCGCCACCCGCGGCTACCCGCCGTCCTGCTTTGCCAAGCTGCCGCAACTGGTGGAGCGCAGCGGCAACGGCCTGAACGGGGTCGGCTCCATCACGGCCTTCTACACCGTGTTGTCGGAGGGGGATGACCAGCAGGACCCGATCGCAGACGCAGCCCGCGCGATCCTGGACGGGCATATCGTCCTTTCCCGGGCCCTGGCGGAGGCCGGTCATTTCCCGGCCATCGATGTCGGGCAATCGGCGTCCCGCGTGATGCACAACGTCGTCCCCCGCGCGCAGCTGGACCTGGCCCGCGCGTTCCGGAGCCTTGGCACCGCCTATGAGCGCGGACGGGACCTGGTGCAGATTGGCGCCTACGTGACCGGGTCCGACCCCGCGCTGGACCAGGCGATCCAGCTGCATGCGCCGATGAGCCGCTTCCTGCAGCAGGACATGCACGAAGGTGCTTCCTACAGCGAGAGCGTCCGGGCCTTGAAGGCGACGCTGGAGGGGGCCGCATCATGAGGACCCCGCAAGGCATCGGCAGGGGAGCACCATGTCCGCGTTGAGGGGCCTGTCCCTGGCCATCGAGCTGGCAACCCGGCAGCGGGAGGAAGCGCTCGCCGCGCTGGTGCAGGCGCACAGGGCCCTCCAGGGGGCGCAGGACCAGATGGGCCAGCTGGACAGCTATGCGGCAGAAACCGAGTCCCACTGGGCTCCAGGCGCACGCAACCAGATCGGCCCGGAGATCGTTCACCACTATGACCAGTTCATGGTGCGCCTGCAGCAGGCAGTGGATCTGCAGCGCGCCGTGGTGGCCGATCAGGACGCGTCGCTGGCCGCAGCCCGACAGCGTGTGATGCAGGCTGAAGTCCGGATTGCCGGGCTGAAGCGCCTGCTGGAAAAGCGCCAGGCAGCACAGGCCCGCGCCGGTGCCCTGCAAGAACAGAAACAGCTGGACGAACTCGCCGCCTTGCAGTTCCGCCGGTTCCACCCATCGCCAGA
>JAEUOX010000227.1 GCA_016790475.1 Rhodoferax sp.
GACCAGCCGCAAGAAGATCATGGTGCTGGGTGGTGGCCCCAACCGGATCGGGCAGGGCATCGAGTTCGACTACTGCTGCGTGCATGCGGCCCTGGCGATGCGCGAGGATGGCTACGAGACCATCATGGTCAACTGCAACCCGGAGACAGTGTCGACCGACTACGACACCAGCGACCGGCTCTACTTCGAGCCGCTCACGCTGGAGGACGTGCTGGAGATCGTCGACAAGGAGCAGCCGCTGGGCGTGATCGTCCAGTACGGCGGCCAGACGCCGCTGAAGCTGGCGCTGGACCTGGAGGCCCACGGCGTGCCGATCATCGGCACCAGCCCGGACATGATCGACGCCGCGGAAGACCGCGAGCGCTTCCAGCAGCTGCTGCATGGCCTGGGCCTGCGCCAGCCGCCCAATGCCACCGCACGCACCGAGGCCGAGGCCCTGGAGAAGGCGGCTGCGCTGGGTTATCCGCTGGTCGTGCGCCCGAGTTATGTGCTGGGTGGCCGCGCGATGGAGATCGTGCATGAGCAGCGGGATCTGGAGCGCTACATGCGCGAGGCCGTAAAGGTCTCGCACGATTCACCAGTGCTGCTGGACCGCTTCCTGAACGACGCGATCGAGTGCGACGTCGACGCGCTGTGCGACGGCCAGCGCGTGTTCATCGGTGGCGTCATGGAGCACATCGAGCAGGCCGGCGTGCACAGCGGCGACTCCGCCTGCTCGCTGCCCCCGTACTCGCTGAGCAGCGCCACGGTCGCCGACCTGAAGGCCCAGACGGCCGCCATGGCCCGCGCGCTGAATGTCGTCGGCCTGATGAACGTGCAGTTCGCGATCCAGCAGTTGCGCGACGCGCAGGGCGTGGAGCACGACACGATCTTCGTGCTGGAGGTCAACCCGCGTGCGTCGCGCACCGTGCCCTTCGTCAGCAAGGCCACCGGCATCCAGCTGGCCAAGGTTGCCGCCCGCTGCATGGTCGGCCAGACGCTGGACGCGCAGGGTATCCGCGACGAGGTGCAGCCGCCGTACTTCAGCGTCAAGGAGGCGGTGTTCCCGTTCGTCAAGTTCCCCGGCGTGGACACGATCCTCGGCCCGGAGATGAAGTCCACCGGCGAGGTGATGGGCGTCGGCAAGACCTTCGGCGAAGCCTTCGTGAAGTCCCAGCTGGGCGCCGGCACGCGGCTGCCGCGCGGCGGACGGGCCTTCATCTCGGTCAAGCAGAGCGACAAGGCCCGCGCGGTGCAGGTCGCCGCCGGTCTGCGCGCGCTGGGTTTCGATCTGGTGGCCACCAAGGGCACCAGCGCGGCCATCGCCGGTGCCGGCATCCCGTGCCAGACCGTCAACAAGGTGACCGAAGGCCGGCCGCACATCGTCGACATGATCAAGAACAACGAGATCGCGCTCGTCGTGAATACCGTCGAGGAGCGGCGCAATGCGATCGCCGATTCGCGCCAGATCCGCACCTCGGCGCTGCTGGCGCGCGTGACCACGTTCACGACGATCGCTGGCGCGGAGGCGGCGGTCGAGGGCATGAAGTACCTCGACAAGCTGGGCGTGGTATCGGTGCAGGAAATGCACCGGCAACTCGCGGCATAATCCGCCGTCCCGCCGGGTCGGGCCAGCGCTTGGGCGCCGGGTCGACCCGGCTTCCCCTTTTGTGAGTGAGCTTCATGGCAACCATACCCATCACCCTTCGTGGCGCGGAGAAACTCAAGGCCGAACTGCACCGCCTGAAGACGGTCGATCGTCCTTCCGTGATCAGTGCGATCGCCGAGGCGCGGGCCCAGGGGGACCTCAGCGAGAACGCCGAGTACGACGCCGCCAAGGACCGCCAGGGCTTCATCGAAGGGCGCATCCAGGAAGTCGAAGGCAAGCTGTCGATGGCCCAGATCATCGATCCCAGCGCACTGGACGCCGGCGGCCGGGTGGTGTTCGGTGCCACCGTGGAGCTGGAGGACGAGGACAGCGGCGAGGTCGTCCGCTACCAGATCGTCGGTGAGGATGAGGCAGACCTGAAGCTGGGCCTGATCAACATCAGCAGCCCGATCGCGCGCGCGCTGATCGGCAAGGAAGAGGGCGATACCGCGGAAGTGGTGGCGCCCGGCGGCATCCGCCACTACGAGATCGTGGCCGTCCACTATCTCTGAGCCGCGCAGTGGCCTGGCCTGTCTGGCTGGCAGCCCTGTGGTGGGGCAGCCTGAGCACCGTCGGCTTCGGTGTCGTGCCGCTGCTGTTCGCCACGCTGCCCACGCCTGCGCTCGCCGGCGCGATGGCTGCGCGTCTCTTTGAAGTGCAGACCTGGGTATCGGCCGGGCTGGGGCTCGGCCTGCTGCTGGCCGCGCGCAGCGCGCGCACGCCGCAGCTGGCCCGCCGTGCGCAGGCGGCGATGGCCTTCATCCTGGGCGGTGTGGTGCTCGCGTTGCTGCTGCAGTTTGGCGTGGCGCCGCGGATTGTCGCGCGCGAGAACCTGCGCCTGTGGCACACGCTGGGCAGTGGCCTGTACCTGGCGCAGTGGGCCTGCGCCGCTGTGGTGTTCTGGCGGATGGTGCGTGCGGACGAGCGTGCTCAGCCCTGAGCGCGTTTCTTGATGCTGACCTTCTTGGGCTTGGCGCGCTTGATCTGCCCGCCGGGCGTCAGCCGCTGGTTGCCCAGCACGCGCAACATGCGGACTTCCGGACGCTGACCGCCACGCTTGCTGTACTTCAGGACCTTCACATCCCGCGGGCCCGGCTTGCGGTCTTCGTCCTCGGCACGCACCTTGGCCGGCTGGGGCCGCCATAGCACCAGCAGCTTGCCGATGTGCTGGATGGGTGCCGCATTCAGGCCGTCTGCCAGCGCCAGGAACATGGCCTCGCGCGCGTTGCGGTCGTCCGACAGGACGCGGACCTTGATCAGTCCATGGGCGTCCAGCGCGTGGTCGATCTCCTTGCGGACGGCGTCGCTCAGGCCGTCGGAGCCGACCATGACGACCGGATCCAGGTGGTGGGCCTGGGCCCGGTAGTCCTTGCGTTGGGCGGGGGTGAGGGCGATCAGGGGCATGCGCCTATTATCCGTGCAATGAAAACCCGAACCAAGAGCAAGAAGGTCAACAAGGCCTGGCTGCACGACCACATCAACGATCCGTATGTCCGCCAGGCACAGAAGGATGGGTACCGGGCGCGTGCGGCCTACAAGCTGCAGGAGATCGACGAGACGCTGCGGCTGATCCGCCCGGGCGACCTGATCGTCGACCTGGGCAGCGCACCCGGGGCCTGGAGCCAGTATGTGCGCAACCGGCTGTCGCCGAAGACGGCGACCGGCGGCGGGGCGGCGGTCGGCGCCCTGAACGGCACGATCATCGCGCTGGACATCCTGCCGATGGAGCCGATCGAGGGCGTGCAGTTCCTGCAGGGGGACTTCCGCGAGCCGGACGTCCTGCAGCGGCTGTCTGCGGCGATGGATGGGCGCCAGGCCGATGTCGTGATCTCGGACATGGCGCCCAACCTGTCGGGCATCGAGTCCGCGGATGCGGCCCGCATCGCCCACCTGATCGAACTGGCGCTGGAGTTCAGCCAGGCGCACATGAAGCCCCAGGGCACGCTGGTCGTGAAGCTGTTCCATGGCAGCGGTTACAGCCAGCTCGTGAAGCAGTTCAAGGAGTCGTTCCAGGTCGTCAAGCCGATCAAGCCCCGGGCCTCGCGGGACAAGTCGGCCGAGACCTTCCTGGTCGGAATCGGCCTCAAGCCCGCTTCGCGCACCGGGGAATGACGCTGCGCGGTGGCGCAAATCGTGCAAATTACCTTGTACGAACTACGGTTGAAGGCGCTTTTTGCCGCCATTTGGCGGCTTGAAACGCCTAGAATGGCCCGCAGATTGGTCACATTCGTTATCGTGTCCAAGAATCGGAGCCCCGCTTGAACAATCAGTGGTTTTCTAAAGTAACTGTCTGGATCGTCATCGCCCTGGTGTTGTTCACGGTGTTCAAGCAATTTGACACCCGGGGCGTCGCCAATGCGGGCTACCTCGGCTACTCCGACTTCCTGGAAGAGGTCCGCGGCAAGCGGATCAAAAGCGCCGTCATCCAGGAAGGGCAGGGCGGCACCGAGATCATCGCGATCACCACCGACGATCGCAAGGTCCGCACGACCGCCACCTACCTCGACCGGGGCCTGGTGGGCGATCTCATTTCCAACGGCGTCAAGTTCGACGTCAAGGCGCGCGAGGAAAGCTCATTGCTGATGACCTTGCTCGTCAGCTGGGGCCCGATGCTGCTGCTTATTGGCGTCTGGGTGTACTTCATGCGCCAGATGCAGGGCGGCGGCAAGGGCGGCGCGTTCAGCTTCGGCAAGAGCAAGGCCCGCATGCTCGACGAGAACACCAACCAGATCACCTTCGCCGACGTCGCCGGATGCGACGAGGCCAAGGAAGAGGTCAAGGAGGTGGTCGACTTCCTGAAGGACCCGCAGCGCTTCCAGAAGTTGGGCGGGCGCATCCCCCGCGGCCTGCTGCTGGTCGGCCCCCCGGGCACCGGCAAGACGCTGCTGGCCAAGGGCATTGCCGGCGAGGCCAAGGTGCCGTTCTTCTCGATCTCCGGATCGGACTTCGTCGAGATGTTCGTCGGCGTCGGCGCCGCCCGGGTGCGCGACATGTTCGACAACGCCAAGAAGAACGCCCCCTGCATCATCTTCATCGATGAGATCGACGCCGTCGGCCGCCAGCGCGGCGCCGGCCTCGGTGGTGGCAATGACGAGCGCGAGCAGACGCTGAACCAGATGCTGGTCGAGATGGACGGCTTCGAGACCAACGTCGGCGTGATCGTCGTGGCCGCGACGAACCGGCCGGACATCCTGGACGCCGCGCTGCTGCGCCCGGGCCGCTTCGACCGCCAGGTCTATGTGACGCTGCCCGACATCCGTGGGCGGGAGCAGATCCTCAACGTCCACATGCGCAAGGTGCCGCTGGGCCAGGACGTCAGCGCCGTCGTGATCGCGCGTGGCACGCCCGGCATGTCCGGCGCCGATCTCGCGAACCTGTGCAACGAAGCCGCGCTGATGGCGGCCCGCCGTGGCGCGCGTGTCGTCGAGATGCAGGACTTCGAGAAGGCGAAGGACAAGATCCTGATGGGCCCCGAGCGCAAGAGCATGGTCATGCCGGAGAGCGAGCGCATCAATACCGCCTACCATGAGTCCGGCCACGCGCTGATCGGCAAGCTGCTGCCCAAGTGCGACCCGGTGCACAAGGTCACGATCATCCCGCGCGGCCGCGCGCTGGGTGTCACGATGAGCCTGCCGGCGCAGGACCGCTACAGCTACGACAGCGAATACATGCTGAACCAGATCAGCATGCTGTTCGGCGGGCGCATCGCGGAGGAGGTCTTCATGAAGCAGATGACCACCGGCGCCAGCAACGACTTCGAGCGCGCCACGCACATCGCGCGGGACATGGTCACACGCTACGGCATGACGGACGCGCTCGGGCCGATGGTCTATGCCGAGAACGAAGGCGAGGTGTTCCTCGGCCGCTCGGTCACCAAGACGACCAACATGAGCGAGCAGACGATGCAGAAGGTGGACTCCGAGGTCCGGCGCATCATCGACCAGCAGTACTCGCTGGCCCGCAAGCTGATCGAGGACAACCAGGACAAGATGCACGCGATGGCCAAGGCCCTGCTCGAATGGGAGACCATCGACAGCGACCAGATCGACGACATCATGGCCGGCAAGCCGCCGCGGCCGCCCAAGGACTGGACGCCGCGTACCCCGGCGGCCGGGGGCGCCGGAGGCACGCCGCCGGTCAGCCCGGACCCGGCCCCGACCGCCGCCTGAACGGTGCCTTGCGGGTTTCCATCCCCAGCCTGGTTGCACAGCGGCGCCTGAACGGGCGCCGCGCCTTCCGATGATCTGGCAGACCGCCCGGTTCCAGATCGACCTGTCCGCGCCGCGCGTGATGGGTATCGTCAATGTGACGCCCGACTCCTTCTCCGACGGCGGCCTGCATGCGCTGCCGGCCCGCGCACTGGCGCACTGCGAGAAGCTGATCGCCGATGGCGCGCACATCCTGGACATCGGCGGCGAATCCACCCGCCCCGGCGCGCAGCCGCTGCCACTGGACGAAGAACTCGCCCG
>JAEUOX010000147.1 GCA_016790475.1 Rhodoferax sp.
GCGATCCGCGATGCGCTGATCCGGCTGTGGATAGCCTGCGCGTTGAGTGCAGCCGGCCTGTTTGCCGCGCTGTACTGGACGGTCGCGCGGGCCGACCAGGTGATGCGTGCGCAGCAGGCGCAGCTGGACGAGGCCCAGTCGCTGTCGACCGCGGTCGAACTGGCCCGCGCGGTGGCGCACAACCTGCGCAACCCGCTGGCATCGATCCGGGTTTCGGCCGAGATGCTGCAGGGCGACGACCTGGAAGCGCGCGACTACACCGAGCACTGCGGCGACATCACCGCGTCGGTGGACCGCGCCGACCGCTGGATCAGCGAGCTGGTGCGGGTGTCGCAGGCGCCGCAGCTGCAATCCGAGGCGGTGCTGCCCAGCCCGGTGATCCGCGACTGCCTGCAGGAGATGCAGGTCGACCTGACGCGCCAGCGCATCACCTGCACGCTGCCGCCGGCCGAGGCGCCGGCGATCCAGGCCCACACCGCGATGCTGCGGCAGATCCTGGTCAGCATCCTGGCCAATGCGATCGACGTGCTGCCGCAGGGCGGAACGATCGACGTGCAGTGGTCGGTGCAGGCCGGTCTGCTGGAGCTGCGCATCATCGACAGCGGCCCCGGCATCCAGGAGGACGTGCGCAAGGCGTTGTTCAGGCCCTTCTTCAGCACCAAGAGCGGCGGGCTGGGCATCGGCCTGGCGCTGGTCAAGCGCATGGTCGAGCAATGGGGCGGCCAGATCGCGCTGCAGCCCGCGCCGGTGCGCGGCACCTGCGTCGAGCTCCGCCTGCCGCTGGCCCCCTCATCCACCGCACCCGCCCACTGACACCATGGCCTGCCTGCTGATCATCGAAGACGAGGAGATCCTCGCCAAGAACATTGCCCGCCATTTCGAGAAGCTCGGGCACACGGCGGAGGTCGTGCACGACGGCGTGCTGGGCGTCGCGGCGGCCGAGCGGCTGCAGCCGGACGTGGTCATCGTCGACTTCCAACTGCCCGGCATGGACGGGCTGGAGGTGATCCGCGCGCTGCGCCGCTTCGACGACCCGCCGCGCATCGTGATGGTCACCGGGCTGGCCAGCGTGGCGCTGGCGGTCGACGCGATGAAGGCCGGCTCGATGGACCTGCTGACCAAGCCGGTCACGCTGGGCAGCCTGCGCGACGCGGTCGACCGTGCGCTGGCCGAGCGCGGCGAGCGCCGCGCGCTGGAGATCTACCGCCAGCGCGACGCCCGCGAGGCCAGCCTGGACGCGCTGGTCGGCGAGTCCCCGGCGATCCAGGGCCTGCGCGAGATGGTGCGCAGCTTCGCGTCGGTCGAGCCGACCGACCACACGCCGGCCGCACCGATCCTGATCTTCGGCGAGACCGGCACCGGCAAGGAGCTGGTGGCCCGTGCCTGCCACCAGGCCGGCCCGCGCGCGAAGGGTCCCTTCGTCGAGGTCAACTGCGCCGCACTGCCGGCGCACCTGATCGAGGGGGAGCTGTTCGGCCATGAGAAGGGCGCCTTCACCGATGCGCACACGCGCAAGACCGGGCTGATCGAGGCGGCCGACGGCGGCACGCTGCTGCTCGACGAGATCGGCGAGCTCGACCTGGCGCTGCAGGCCAAGCTGCTGCGGGTGCTGGAGAACCTGCGCGTGCGCCGCGTCGGCGCGCTGCAGGAGCGGCAGGTCAACGTGCGCATCGTCGCCGCGACCAACCGCGACCTCGACGAACTGGTGCGCGCCGGCAAGTTCCGCAGCGACCTGATGTACCGGCTCAAGGTGTTCCAGATCACGATCGCGCCGCTGCGCGAGCGCCCGGGCGACATCCCGCTGCTGGCGCGGCATTTCCTGGGCCAGCTGGCGCAGCGCTATGCCCGTGGCGACCTGCGGCTGGAGCATGACGCGCTGGCCGCGCTGCAGGCGCACGACTGGCCCGGCAATGTCCGCGAACTGCGCAACGTGCTGGAGCGGGCTGCGCTGCTGCAGCGCACGCCGGTGATCCGCGCCAGCGACCTGATGCTGCCGGCGCCGGTCGCCGCCGCGCCCGGTGCGCCGCACGCGGCGGCCGCACCTGCTGCCGGCAG
The DNA here is from genome assembly GCA_016790475.1 of Rhodoferax sp. GTDB lineage: Bacteria > Pseudomonadota > Gammaproteobacteria > Burkholderiales > Burkholderiaceae_C > CAISIP01. The sequence continues at coordinate 2,056 of JAEUOX010000147.1, forward strand.
CCTGTCGCTGGAGGCGGTGGAGCGCGAGCACTTGGTGCGTGCATTGGAAGCCTGCCGATGGAATGTGTCGCAGGCCGCACGCAAGCTGTCGATCAGCCGCGACACGCTGCGCTACCGGATGGAGCGGCACGGTCTGCAGCGATGATGCGGATGTTTATTTTTACCCGGGTGATATTGCAAAGATAATTTTATCCGGGCAGAATTACGCCATCGCTTGTTTTGATGGTGTGAACCCATGGACCCGACCCCCGCCTGCATCGCCTTCCGAGGCACCACCTGCCTGACCCGCGGCCCCCTGCCGGAGGTGCTCCAGACCGTCCGCGCGACGCTGGCCGCCGACCCCACGGCCCGCATCCTGGTCTTCGATGCCCGCAGCAGCCAGCAGATCGACCTGGATCTGCGCCATCCGCCGGAGGCCGCTGCGGTCGCACCCCCACCGGCCGACCCCGCCACGGAACCGGCCGCGCGATCCGTCGGCCCCGGGCGCCCGCGCCTGGGCGTCGTGGCGCGGGAGGTCACGCTGCTGCCGCGCCACTGGGAATGGCTGGGTGCGCAGCCGGGTGGTGCCTCCGTCGCGCTGCGCCGGCTGGTCGAGCAGGCCCGCCGTGACAGCCAGCCCCAGGAAGAACGCCGGCAGGCCCAGGAGAGCTGCTACCGCTTCATGGTCGCGATCGCCGGCGATCTGCCGGGCTTCGAGGAAGCGACCCGGGCGCTGTTCGCCGGGCGGCTGGACGATCTGGCGCAGCAGGTCGCCGGCTGGCCGGCAGACGTTGCCGCGCACCTGCTGGCACTGGCGCAACCCCTGCGGGCCTCTGCGACCGATCGGGAGACCCGCCATGCGTGAATCCCGGCGCTCGCGCGAGGCCGCGATGCCCTTCATCATGATCACGGTGCTGATCGACATGCTGGCGATCGGCCTGATCATTCCGGTGCTGCCGGCGCTGGTGGGGCAGTTCAGCGGCTCGCAGGCCGACCAGGCCTTCTGGTACGGCGTGGTCACGTTCGTGTTCGGTCTGGCGAACTTCATCGCGTCGCCGATCCTCGGCGCGCTGTCGGACCAATACGGTCGCCGGCCGGTGCTGCTGCTGGGCTTCCTGGGCCTGGGGTTGAACTTCTTCGCCACCGCACTGGCCACCTCGATGGCGGTGCTGCTGCTGGCGCGCGTGATGGGCGGCGCGATGCAGGCCAACGCGGCGGTCGCGAACGCCTATGTCGCCGACATCACCCCGCCCGAGCACCGGGCGCGGCGCTTCGGCATGCTGGGCGCGATGCAAGGGCTGGGCTTCATCATCGGGCCGGTGATGGGCGGGCTGCTGGGCGCGATCGACCTGCACCTGCCCTTCTTCGCGGCCGGCACGCTGGCGCTGATCAACCTGCTGTACGGCACCTATGTACTGCCGGAGTCGCTGGCGCCGGCACAGCGCAAGGCCTTCCACTGGCGCGCGGCCAACCCGCTGAACGCGCTGCGCGCGCTGGCCCAGCTCAAGGCGGTCGCGCCGCTGGTCGGTGTGGTCGCCTGCAGCGGTCTCGCGCAGTTCGTGCTGTACACCTGCTGGGTGCTCTACACCACCTTCAAGTTCGGCTGGGGCCCGCAGGAGAACGGCTGGTCGCTGGCCGCGGTCGGCATCGTGTCGGTCACCGTGCAGGGCTTCCTGATGGGGCGGATGCTGCGGCGCTTCGCCCCGCAGCGGCTGGCCATCATCGGCCTGGTGTCCTCGACGCTGGCCTATGCGCTGTGGGGCGTGGCCACGCAGGGCTGGATGATGTTCGCGGTGATCGGCGTGAACCTGTTCGGCGTCACGGTGACGGCCGCCGTGCAGAGCATGATCTCCGAGGCGGCGGACAGCCGCAGCCAGGGGCAGACGCTGGGCGCGGTGAGTTCGCTGGGCAGCCTGATGGCGGTGCTGGCACCGATGCTGGGCGCCCCGCTGCTGGCGGCGGTGTCGCACCTGCCGCGCGGCGACTGGCGCATGGGCGCGCCGCTGTACTTCTGCGCCCTGCTGCAGGCGGTCTCGCTGCTGCTGGCGATCCACCATCTGCGCCGGCACCGGGCGCGCACGGCCTGAGCCTCTCAGCGGCCGGCCAGCGCGCCGGTCCGCGCCAGGTGGACCTGGTGCAGCGTGATCTTGCGCACCTCGGCCTGCGAGGTCGCGATGTGCGCGCGCAGCAGCAGCGCGGCCTGGTCGCCACGCTTGCGCTGGATCGCGCGCAGGATCTTCGCGTGCTCGTCGTAGGTGGCGTCGATGCGCGCGGGCTTCGTGAAGTCCAGCCGGCGGATGATCCGGATGCGGTCGGTCACGTCGCGGTGCACCCGGGCCATCTCGGCATTGCCGGCCGCCACCACCAGCGCGCAGTGGAAGGCTTCGTCCCACTGCGCGACCTGGACCGTGTCGCCGCTGCGCTCGGCCTGCGGCACCAGCCAGATGGCCGCCAGCTGCTCCAGCAGCGCGCGGTCGACCCGCTCGCCGTCCGCACACAGGCGCTGCACCGCGGTGGTTTCCAGCACCATGCGCAGGTCGTAGAGCTGCTCGAACTGGTCGAAGTCGAAGGGCAGCACGCGCCAGCCGCTGCGGAACAGCACCTCCACATACCCTTCCTGCTGCAGCCGGAACAGCGCCTGGCGCACCGGCGTGCGCGAGACGCCCAGGCGTTCGCACAGCTCGTTCTCGGTGAAGCGGTCGCCCGAGACCAGCTTGAACTCGGCGACGTCGCGCTTGAGCTGGTCGTAGACCTCATCGGCACGGGAGCGGCGCGCCGGCGGGGCGCCCGCCGGGGGAGGTCGGGTGGTGGACTGCACAGCGGGACTCTAGCAGCCCGGCGCAGCGGGCAGCCGCGCCAGCAGCCCGGCGCTCTCCAGGGTCCAGCCGATGATCGCGCCCTGAGCCCGCAGCATCTCGACCGCCGCCGCCTTGAAGGCCGGGAAATAGCTCTCGGTGCAATCCTCCAGCAGCAGGCAGTCGTAGCCCCGGTCGTTGGCCTCGCGCATCGAGGTCTGCACGCAGACCTCGGTCGTGACACCCATGAAGACCAGCTGCGTCACGCCGGCCTGCTGCAGCCGGGCGTGCAGGTCCGTGCCGTAGAAGGCGCCCTTGCCCGGCTTGTCGATGACGGTCTCGCCGGCCACCGGCGCCAGCGCCGGGATGATGTCGTTGCCGGGCTCGCCGCGCACCAGGATGCGGCCCATCGGCCCGGTATCGCCGATGCGCAGGCGCGGTTTGCCGCGCAGCCGCTTGGCCGGCGGGCAGTCCGACAGGTCCGGCGCGTGGGACTCGCGCGTGTGCACCACCTGCCCCCCGGCCTGGCGCCAAGCGCCCAGCACACGTTGACAGGCCGGCACGATCGCCGACAGAAGCGACACATCGTTGCCCAGCGTCTCGCCGAAGCCACCGGGCTCGATGAAGTCGCGCTGCATGTCGATGATCACCAGCGCGGCGTGCGGCAGGTCCAGGGAAAACTCGAAGGGGCGGGCGTCCAGCGGGATCATCAGGCAGGCTCCAGCGCGCCGTGGGGGGAGGCAGGGGTGGCGTCGGCAGCGTGGCCGCCTCCCATGTGGGCGCCGAGCTCCTGGCGCAGTGCGCCTTCGGCCCGGGTCTCATGCACGATGCGGCCCTCGCTCATCACGACGATGCGGTCGGCCAATTCCAGCAGTTCGTCCAGATCCTCGCTGACCAGCAGCACCGCGCCGCCGCGCTCACGCACCTGCAGGATGCGGCTGTGGATCTCCTGCACTGCCGCGAAGTCCAGCCCGAACACCGGATTGGCCGCGATCAGCACCCGGATCTCGCCGGCCAGCTCGCGCGCCAGCACGGCCCGCTGCACGTTGCCGCCGGACAGGCTGCGGATCGGCGCGGTCTCGCCCTGGGTCTTGATGCCGTACTCCGCGATCCAGGCGCGGGCCCGCGCGCGCCAGGCGCCGAAGCGCAGCAGCCCGGCCGGACCGGACGTGGCCAGCGGCGGTTCGTCGAAGTCCCGCAGCGCCATGTTCTCGGCGACCGACAGGTCCCCGACGCAGGCATTGCGCAGCGGCTCCTCCGGCAGGCTGCGCACCCGCAACCGGCGGTTCTCGGCCCGCCGCGCGGCATAAGGCTCGCCACCCACCTGCACGGTGCCGGCCAGCCGCGGCCGCTGCCCGACCAGCGCCTCGACCAGCTCGCGCTGGCCATTGCCAGACACGCCGGCCACACCGAGGAT
>JAEUOX010000294.1 GCA_016790475.1 Rhodoferax sp.
GTCCTGGCACCCCGGCACCATCACAACGAGGAGGCCGGACATGGCAAGACTGACCGTCAATGGCGCGGTGCGTGACTTCCAGGCGGAAGACGACACACCGCTTTTGTGGGTGCTGCGCGAACAGCTCGGGCTCACCGGTACCAAGTACGGCTGCGGTGTCGCCCAGTGCGGCGCCTGCACCGTGCACATCGACGGGGTGCCCACGCGCAGCTGCGTGCGGCCGGTCGCCTCGGTCGGGGCCACCGAGAAGATCGTCACGATCGAGGGCCTGTCGCCGGACGGCAGCCACCCGGTCCAGAAGGCCTGGGCGGCGCTGGATGTGCCGCAGTGCGGCTTCTGCCAGAGCGGCATGATCATGGCCGCGACCGCACTGCTGAAGGCCAAGCCGAACCCGAGCGACGCCGACATCGACGAGGCAATGACGAACATCTGCCGCTGCGGCACCTACAACCGGATCCGGGCGGCCATCAAGGTCGTCGCCAACGGCGGCAACACCAAGACCGCGGCGCTGGCGATCCAGCATGTGGACGGGAGCACCACATGAGCAGCAGCACCCTCGCGCAACCCGCACTCTCCCGGCGCAGCTTCCTGCGCGCATCGGCCGCCGCCGGCGGTGGCCTGGTCGTCGCGTTCCACCTGCCACTGGCCGGCGACGCGGTGGCCCAGCCCGCGGCCGCCGGCACCGAGGTCAATGCCTGGGTCGTCGTGCATCCGGACGACCGGGTCGTGATCCGGATCGCCCGCTCCGAGATGGGCCAGGGCACGCTGACCGGCCTGGCCCAGCTGGTGGCCGAGGAGCTCGACGCCGACTGGGCGCGGGTCACGACCGAATTCCCGACACCGGGGCAGAACCTGGCGCGCAACCGGGTCTGGGGCAACTTCGGCACCGGCGGCAGCCAGGGCATCCGGCAGTCGAACGACTATGTCCGCAAGGGTGGCGCGACGGCCCGAATGCTGCTGGTGCAGGCCGCGGCCGATGCCTGGGGCGTGCCGGCCACCGACTGCCGCGCCGTGGCCAGCGTGATCACGCATGTCCCAACCGGCCGCACGACCACCTACGGCCGGGTCGCCACCGCGGCCGCGAAGCTGACGCCGCCGGCCAATGTGCCGCTGAAGGACCCGAAAGACTGGAAGCTCGCCGGCAAGCGCCTGGCGCGCCTGGACACCGTCGACAAGACGACCGGCAAGCAGATCTACGGCATGGACCTGGTACTGCCGGGCATGCTGAATGCCGCGATCAAGGACTGCCCGGTGTTCGGCGGCAAGGTGCGCAGCTTCAATGCGGCGGAGATCGAGAAGCGCCCCGGCGTGCGCAAGGTGGTCCGGGTCGGCGACAGCGCGGTGGCCGTCATCGCCGACACCTGGTGGCGCGCGAAGTCGGCGCTGGACGCACTGCCGATCGAATGGGATGAAGGCCCGAACGCGAAGGCCTCCAGCGAAGCCTTCGCGGCTGTGCTGAAGGAGGCGCTGGACGCGCCGCAGGCGGTGGTGGGCAACCAGAACGGCGATGCCCGCGCCGCAATCGCGTCGGCGGCGCGCAAGATCGAGGCGGTGTATTCCTACCCGCACCAGAACCACGCGACGATGGAGCCGATGAACGCCACCGCGCGCTACACGCCGGAGCGCTGCGAGGTCTGGTGCCCGACGCAGAACGGCGAGGCCGCACTCGCGGCAACGTCCGAGGCCTCCGGCCTGCCGGCCTCGAAGTGCGACGTGCACAAGCTGCTGCTCGGTGGCGGGTTCGGTCGGCGGGGACAGTCCGACTACGTGCGCCAGGCGGTGCTGATTGCCAAGGAGATGCCCGGCACGCCGATCAAGCTGATCTGGTCGCGCGAGGAGGACATGCTGCATGGGCTGTACCACCCGGTCACGCAGTGCAAGATGACCGCCGGCCTGGATGCGCAGGGCAACATCACCGGCCTGCACATGCGCATCGCCGGCCAGTCGATCCTGGCCAGCGTCGCGCCGCAGAACATCCGGGACGGCCGGGATCCGGTCGTGTTCCAGGGGCTCAACCCGGGTGGCGCGGAGGGCGCCTTCGGCTACAGCATTCCGAACCTGCTGATCGACCACGCGATGCGCAACCCGCATGTGCCGGCCGGCTTCTGGCGCGGCGTGAACCTGAACCAGAACGCGATCTATGTCGAGAGCTTCATCGACGAGCTGGCCCATGCCACCCGGCAGGACCCGCTGGCCTTGCGGCGCAAGCTGATGGCCAACCACCCGAAGCACCTGGCGGTGCTGAATGCGGTGGCGCAGCGGGTCGAGTGGGACAAGCCGGCGCCGGCCGGCGTGTTCCGCGGTCTGGCCCAGACCATGGGTTTCGGCAGTTATGTGGCCGCCTGCGCCGAGGTCTCGGTCAACAAGGACGGCCACCTGAAGGTCCACCGCATCGTGGCGGCCACCGACTGCGGCCATGCGGTCAACCCGCAGCAGATCGAAGCCCAGGTCGAGGGCTCCTTCGTCTACGGGCTGTCGGCGGCGCTGTATGGCGAGTGCACCGTCAAGGACGGCCGCATCGTGCAGGAGAACTTCCACACCTACCCGGTGCTGAAGATGGACGAGATGCCGCGGGTCGAGACGCTGATCGTCGCGTCCGGCGGTTTCTGGGGCGGCGTGGGCGAACCGACGATTGCGGTGGCGGCGCCGGCGGTGCTCAACGCGATCTTCGCGGCCACCGGCAAGCGCATCCGCGACCTGCCGCTGAAGCACCACAGCCTGGCCGCCTGATGCCGGCCTGGCGCGCGCTGGCTGCCTGCGCCCTCGGGGGGGCCCTTGGGCCAGGCCTCGGGCAGGCGCAGGCGCTGCCGCGGACTGCGCTGGTCGAGGCCCGGGTGGTGGGTGACGCGATCCCGCTGCCGCTGACCGCGGAGCCGGGCGATGCCGCCCGCGGCCGGGCCATCGTCGCGAACCGACAGCAGGGCCTGTGCCTGCTGTGCCACAGCGGCCCGATTCCGGAAGAGCGCTTCCAGGGCAACCTGGCGCCGGACCTGGCCGGTGCCGGCGCCCGCTGGTCGCGCGGCCAGCTGCGCCTGCGCATCGTGGACGCGCAGCGCCTGAACCCGGACACGATCATGCCGGCCTACCACCGCACCGCCGGCCTGCACCGGGTGGCCCCGGCGCTCGCGGGCACGCCGCTGCTGGGCGCGCAGCAGATCGAGGATGTCGTGGCCTATCTGGAGACCTTGCAATGAACCCTGCCGCCGCGGTGTCGCGCCGCCGTCTGCTCGCCGCCGGCATCGGGGCCGGACTGGTGCCGGTGGTGTATGCCCAGCATGCGGCACAGGCAGAGCTCGCGCCGGATCTGGTCGCCGCCGTGGCAGCCTTTGCCCGGGGCGCCCCGGTGCGCGAGGGCCGCGTCACGCTGGAGATCGCCGAACTGGTGGACAACGGCAATGCCGTGCCGGTGACCGTCAGCGTCCACAGCCCGATGACGGCCGCCGACCATGTGGCGGCGATCGCGGTGTTCAACGAGCGCAATCCGCAGCGCGACGTATTCACCGCCCGGCTCGGGCCGCGCAGCGGGCGGGCACGGGTATCCAGCCGCATCCGGCTGGCCACCACGCAGCGGCTGGTGGCGGTCGCCCGCATGAACGACGGCAGTTGCTGGAGCCACACCGTCAACGTGATCGTCACGCTGGCGGCCTGCATCGAGGGGGAAGGCTGAATGGCCCGCACGCTGATCAACCTGCCGCCACTGGCCCGCAAGGGGGACGTCATCGAGGTGCGCACGCTGATCGCGCATCCGATGGAGACCGGCTACCGCCCGGGCGCCGATGGCAAGGTGCTGCCACGCGACCTGATCCGCCGTTTCCGTTGCACCTACGACGACGGCACGTCGCGCGAGCTGGTGTTCGAGGCCGAACTGCACCCGGCGGTGGCCGCCAACCCGTTCCTGAGCTTCCCGTTGCTGGTCACCGGCGCCGGCACGCTGACGCTGACCTGGGAGGGCGACAACGGCTTCGCCCAGACCGAAACCCTGCCGCTGCGGGTGGCCTGACTTGCTGCGCCGGGGCCTGGCGCTGCTGTCGGTGCTGGCGCTGGCCGCCTGCGCGCTGGGGAACGGGCCCGACACCCGGCGCTCCGGCTTCGACGACATGGGGGCGTCGACGCAGGCAATGCAGCGCGACGACACCCAGAACCCCGGCATGCTGTGGGTGCAGGACGGCGCCGACCTGTGGGGCCGGCGCGCCGGCCGCAGCGACCGGTCCTGCGCCGATTGCCACGGCGACGCCGCGCGCAGCATGCGCGGCGTGGCACCCCGGTACCCGGCGTTCGACACTGCGCGCGGGACCGCGCTGACGCTGGGCCAGCGGATCCAGCAATGCCGTGTCGAGCGCCAGCAGGCCCCGGCGGCCGTGCCGGAGAGCCGGGAATGGCTTGCGCTGGAGAGCTTCGTGGCCACCCAGTCGCGCGGCCTGCCGATCGCTCCGGACCGGGATGCCCGCCTCGCGGACCTGCGGCAGCGCGGTGCGGCGCTGTTCACGCAGCGCATGGGGCAACTCGACCTGTCCTGCGCGCAATGCCACACCGAGCGCGCCGGCCTGCGGCTGGGCGGCAGCGTGATTCCGCAGGGCCAAGCGACCGGTTATCCGATCTATCGGCTGGAATGGCAGGGCATGGGCTCGCTGCAGCGGCGCATCCGCAACTGCATGAGCGGCGTGCGGGCGGAGCCCTTCGCCTATGGCGCGCCGGACATGGTCGCTCTGGAACTGTATTTGTCCGAACGCGCCCGGGGCATGGCGCTCGAGACACCGGCCGTGCGCCCCTGAGCGCACCAGGGCGTGGAAATCACGCAACAGCCGGCCCGGATCTGTCGGGGGCCCGACCTACAATGAATCGGTACCGATGAATCAGCGGCGCCGTGGCATCGGGCGCCGCACTCCGACAAAGGCCGTGGCGGAATGCAGCACCAGAGTTTTCTGGAATACAAGCGTTATCGCTATCTGAAGTGGGCCGCCTGGCTGACGCTGCTGGCCCTGGGCGCCTACGGCTGGCACCGCAACACCGAATTCAGCACGCCCGGCGGCGTGGGCTACGGCGGCACCTGGATGGGTTACACGCTGGGCGGCCTGGCAGGTCTGCTGATCCTGTGGCTGCTGTGGCTGGGCATCCGCAAGCGGCGCTACCGGGCATCGTCCAGCACGCTGCAGGGCTGGGTGTCGGCCCATGTCTACCTGGGCCTGGCCGCCGTCGTGCTGGCCACGCTGCACTCCGGGCTGGAACTCGGCCTGAACCTGCACACGCTGACCTATGCGCTGATGCTGGTCGTCGTGTTCAGCGGCATCTACGGCGTGCTGGTGTTCCTGCGCGTGCCCTCGGCGATGACGGCCGCGATGGGGGACGACGACATCCCCGGGCTGGTGCTGCAGATCCAGGAGGTGGACCAGCAGGCCCGCCGCGTGGCGCTGCTGCTGCCCGACGAATACAACACGCTGGTGCTGGACGCCGCCGAAAAGACGCGCATGCGCGGCACCGTGTTCGACCACATCCTGAAGAGCACCTCGCGGGGCTGCCCCACGGCCCGCGCGGTGCGCCGCGTGCAGGAGCTCAATCGCAGCCTGAAGGACGACCAGGCCCGCCTGGGGCGCGAGCTGATCGCGCTGCTGCTGAGCCGCCGCAGCGCGGTCGGGCGCATCCGCAGCCAGTACCGGGCGCTGGCACGCATGCGGCTGTGGCTGCTGGTGCATGTGCCGCTGTCGCTGGCGCTGCTGGTGGCCCTGGTCGGCCACATCGTCGCGGTGTTCATCTACTGGTAGCGCGCCGATGATCCGCTGCAAGCTCGTCGAGTACACCAACCCGGACGCCAGCCAGACGCAGGCGCGGATGGACCGTGCCGTGGCCGGCGAGGTGCTCGGCATCGGGCGCGCGGCCTCCTGCCGGATCTACCTGCCGGACCCGCGCGTGCGCCTGGAGCATGCGGCGATCCGCCGTGCGGAAGACGGTTATCTCTATCTTGACGCGGCCGGGCCGGTCTTCGTGAACCAGCGCGCGCAGACGAATGTGCGGCTGGCAGTGGGCCAGAAGATCACGATCGGCCCCTACGATTTCATCGTCGACAGCCTGGAGGACGGCCCCGGCCAGCCCGGCGCCCGGCTTACGCTGTCGTTCGCGCTGCGCGCGGGCGCCGGCGATGCGCCGACCCAGGTGCAGAACGAGGCGCTTGGCGGCCTGCGGCCGGCCTGGATCAACCGCCGCCGCCTCGCCTGGCTGCTGAGCCTGGTGATGCTGGTGGTCGCCGGCCTGCCGGTCTGGCACGCCTACCATCCGCCCGACCAGCCGCTGCCCTTCGCCACCGCGCCCGGCTGGCAGACCGAGGCGGTGCACTGGGTGCGGGCGAACACCGCGCGGCTGGACACCTTCTGGAACCCGGGGCCGGTCTCGTCGGCCCACCAGACCTTCGCGAACGACTGCCGCTCCTGCCACGACCAGCCCTTCGCCCGCGTGGCCGACACCGCCTGCGCCAGCTGCCACAAGACCACCGGCACCCATGTGGCCGACCGAAGGCTGGACCAGGCGGCCTTCCAGGGCCAGCGCTGCGCCAGCTGCCACAAGGAGCACCAGGGGACGGCCGGCATGCGCACGGTGGACGCGGTCGGCTGCGCGCAGTGCCACGGCAACCTGCGGGCCTACGCGCCGCAGTCCACGCTGCCGGATGTGTCCGACTTCGGCCGCCAGCATCCGCCCTTCCGGCTGTCGGTGCGTCTGCCGGGCGAGCCGCCGCAGGTGCAGCGCGTGGCCCAGACGCCTGCGCTGCGCAACGACACCGGTCTGAAGTTCCCGCACGACATCCACCTGGCCCGCGCCGGCATCCAGAGCCCGACCGGCCCGGCATCGACCGGCGGGCGGGTCGTGCTGGAGTGCGCGAATTGCCACCGGCCGGACGCCAGCGGCGCGCGTTTCGAGCCGGTCCGCATGGCGCGCGATTGCCAGGGCTGCCACCGGCTGTCGGTGGATCCGCAGGCCCCGGAGCGCGAGGTGCCGCATGCGCCGGTGGCCGAGGTCGCGGTGGCGGTCCGCGAGGTGTACGCCGCGCTGGCGGTGGACCGGATCCCGGTGAGCCTGGTCACGGTCAATTCGCTGCTGCAGCGGCCCCAGGCCCAACCGGCGCCGGCCGTCACGATGAGTGCCGGGCGCTTCGTGCAGCAGCAGTCCGAGCGGGCCCTGTTCTCGATGATGGAAGGCCCCCAGGGCGTCTGCAAGACCTGCCACCAGGTGGACCGGCTGGCCGGTGGCACCCGCGCCGGCGGGGGCACGCCGGCCTTGCCGGCCTGGCAGGTGCGCCCGATCGTCAGCACCGACCACTGGCTGCCGAAGTCCCGCTTCTCGCATGTGCAGCACCAGAACGCCCGCTGCACCGACTGCCATGACGCCGCCGGCTCGAAGAGCGCGGCCGACATCCTGATTCCCGATCTGGCTTCCTGCCGCACCTGCCATGCCGGCCCGAAGGCCGAGGCGCCGCGCGTGGCCAGCGGCTGCGACAGCTGCCACGGCTTCCATGCCAAGGTCGCGCACCCGGCCTTCGGCAAGACGGCCGCGGCGAAAGGTGCGCCATGAGGCCGCGCGGCATCGGTCTGCTCGTCGCAGCCGCCGCGCTGGTGGCCTGCGGCGGCGGTGGCGGCAGCGGCAGCACCACGCTGGCCACCGCGACGCCGATCGACTGCGGCACGCAGTGCGCGGCCGATGCGCTGACGCTGGCCGAGGTCGAGCGGGTGGTGGCGCAAGCGGTCGTGGCCGCGCAGGCCCGCGGCCAGCAGGCGACCGTGGCGGTGGTCGACCGCGTCGGCAATGTGCTGGCGGTCTATGCGATGACCGGTGCCGCCGCCACGTTCACGGTCACCGGCGGGCGCGGCGTCACCGGCGGGCTGGAGCAGGTGGCGGTGCTTCCGAGCAGCTATGCGGCGATCAGCAAGGCCCTGACCGGTGCCTACCTGTCCAGCGCCGGCAACGCGTTCTCGTCGCGCACCGCGAGCCAGATCGTCCAGGAGAACTTCAACCCGCTGGAGGCGAACCAGCCGGCCGGGCCGCTGTTCGGCGTGCAGTTCTCGCAGCTGTCGTGCTCGGACCTGATGCGCCGGGATGTCGATGCGGACCTCGGCCCGAAGCGCTCGCCGCTGGGGCTGGCAGCCGACCCCGGTGGGTTGCCGCTGTACAAGAACGGGCGCGTCGTCGGCGGCATCGGCGTCATCGCCGACGGCGTTTACGGGCTGGACCGCAACATCACCGACGTCGACAGCGACACCGACGAGGTGCTGGCGCTGGCGGGCGCCAGCGGCTTTTCGGCGCCGACCGGCATCCGCGCGAACCGCATCACCGCCGACGGCCGCTCGCTGCGTTATGCCGACGCGGCCGACACCACGGTCACCGCCGCGCCGCTGGCCGGCCTGCCCGGCGCGCTGCAGGCGGTGCCGGGCTATTTCGGCGGTGCATTGCGCGCCGGCGCGGCCTACGGGCTGGCGGGCTCCGGCATGCGCCGCGACACCGGCGTGTTCGCCGATCTGGGCGCCTACGTGATGGTGGACGGTGCGGACACGAACCGCTACCCGGTGCAGGCCGGCACCGACGGCGGGTTGAGCGCGCCGGAGGTGCAGCAAATGCTGCGCTCCGCACTGCAGGTGGCCGCCCGGACCCGGGCCCAGATCCGCCAGCCGGCCGGGCAGGCGGCCCAGGTGACGATCACCGTCGTCGACAGCAATGGCGCGGTGCTGGGTCTGGTGCGCACGCCGGACGCGCCGGTGTTCGGCGTCGATGTGGCCCTGCAGAAGGCGCGCAGCGCAGCCTTCCTGTCGCATCCGCTGGCGGGCGCGGAACTGCAGGTCCTGCCGGATGCGGCCTACCTGGCGCCGTCGCCGGCCTCGCCGATCGCACCGTATGTCGCGGCGATGCGCGCCTTCGTTGCCGACGCCACGGCGCTGGCCAACGGCATGGCCTTCAGCACGCGCGCCATCGGCGCGCTGTCGCGGCCCTTCTATCCGGACGGCGTGTCCGGCACCGGCCCGGGCCCC
>JAEUOX010000155.1 GCA_016790475.1 Rhodoferax sp.
CGAGGGTTTTTTTCATTTCAAGTTTCTCCAAGGTTAAACATAGGGCTCCGGAAGAGGCTTTCGGATCCCCGGGCCAACCTCCTGTTTCAGGAAGTTGGGTCTATTGCACCAGAGGCTTTCCGGTTTGGCAAAGAATTTGGCTGAAATTTCGCCGTGTAAAGTTTTTTCCGTTGCAGGCCTGCAACAAAGCCAAATCCCCTCCAGAACCAGGGATAGGTGGATGGTCCGCCACGGCCAGAAGCTGCACCGTCTCCGCCTCTAGGAACTGCCAAATGTCAATTTTCTCGACAGTAAAGGTGGTAGCGCCCGGCGTCCACGCCGGGAGGCAGCGGAACCGGGGTCCACAGCGGGTGCTCGACCGCCTGGTCGGAGGCCAGGAAGCCGCCCGGCGCCAGGATCCGGGCCCAGCTGGGCGCCAGGTCCGCCGCCAGCTGCATGGAGGCCGCCTTGTCGCCGCTGCCGATGTCCGCATGGATCAGCACGGCCGGCGGCTGCCCCTCGGCCGCGTAGGCCGGCAGCGTTTCGCGGAAGTCCCCGAGCCGCAGCTGGTCGGCCGGCGGAATGCAGTCCGGGTGGGCGGCCACCTGGCGGTCGAACACGAAGATCGGGCGCCCGGGGAAGCGTTCCCGCAGGTGGTCGTAGGTCCGGCCGTTGCCCAGCCCGAGCTCCAGCACCGGGCCCGGCAGGCCCTGCAGGCGGTCGGCCAATGCGTCCAGACACAGGCGCTGGGCCTGCAGACGGCGGATGAAGGTGTCCAGGCGGCTCATGGGGTTCCTCGGGCGGTGGTGGGGCGGGATGCTGCAAGTGTCGACGATGCGGCAGGGGCGGTTGCGTCAGCGCAGGCGGCAGCCTGGCGATCTGTGGTAAACCCACAGCTTCCCCGGGAGATGATTCGATGGACACCTTGCTGAGCGCGGCCGACGCCGCCCTGCGCACCCTGTTTGCCACGCCCCATGCGGCCCGCGACTGCCCGACGCTGCCGGCCGAGCCCAGCGCGCTGACGGCCGAGGAAAAGGCCTTGTCCGGCGCGCTGATGCGTGTCAACCATGTCGGTGAGGTCTGCGCGCAGGCCCTCTACGCCTCGCAGGCGCTGGCCACCCGCAACGGCGCGCTGCGGCGCCATTTCGAGCGGGCCGGCGCCGAGGAAACCGACCACCTGGCCTGGACGCAGCGGCGCATCGAGGAGCTCGGCACGCACCGCTCGGTGCTCAATCCGCTCTGGTACGCCGGCGCCTTCGGCCTGGGGCTGCTGGCCGGCCGCCTGGGCGACCGCGTCAGCCTGGGCTTTGTCGTGGAGACCGAGAAGCAGGTCGAGGCCCATCTGCAGGGCCACATGGACCGCCTGCCGGCCAACGACCATGCCTCGCGCGCGATCGTCGCCCAGATGAAGGATGACGAGGTGCGCCATGCGCTGGAGGCGCGGCAGGCCGGCGCGGTGGAACTGCCGCCGCCAGTGAAGGGCCTGATGCGCATGGCCGCCAAGGTGATGACGACCGTCGCGCACCGGATCTGACGTCCGGCCACCGGGCGCGGCGGGGGATCAGGCCTCGGTCAGATCGAAGCTGGTCGTGATCGCGGCAGTCTTGCCCAGCATGATCGTCGCCGAGCAATACTTGTCATGGCTCATCGCGATGGCCCGCTCGACGGCGGCGGCCGGAATGCCCTTGCCGGACACTGTGAAGTGCATGTGGATCGCGGTAAAGACCTTCGGGTCCGTCTCGGCCCGCTGTGCGGTGAGCTTGCAACTGCAGTTGCGCACATCGTGGCGGCCCCGCTTGAGGATCAGCACCACGTCGTAGGCAGTGCAGCCGCCGGCACCGGCCAGCAGCGTTTCCATCGGGCGCGGTGCCAGGTTCAGGCCGCCGTTCTCCGGCCGCGCGGCATCCGGCGCACCGTCCATCACCAGCGTGTGGCCGCTGCCGGTCTCGGCCAGAAAACCCATGCCCGATCGGGTGCCGGAGGCGCCGGTCCAGCTGACTGTGCATTCCATGGTGCGATGCTCCCTGTGCGTGCGGGTGGTTGCGAAAGGCCCGAACTATAGCCGCGCAGGCGGCCCGGGCGGGCGGTGGGGGCGCTTATGATCCTTCCCACCTCCCGAGTGCCTCCATGACGAACCCCGTGCTGACCCCCTCCGACTACCTGCAGAAGATCCTCACCGCCCGCGTCTACGACGTCGCCGTCGAATCGCCGCTGGAGCCGGCGCGCAACCTGAGCCGCCGGCTGCACAACAAGGTGCTGCTCAAGCGCGAGGACCAGCAGCCGGTGCGCAGCTTCAAGCTGCGCGGCGCCTACAACCGCATGGTGCAGTTGTCGCCGGAGCAGCTGTCACGCGGCGTGATCTGCGCGTCGGCCGGCAACCATGCCCAGGGCGTCGCGTTGAGCGCGCACAAGCTGGG
>JAEUOX010000306.1 GCA_016790475.1 Rhodoferax sp.
GCAGCAGCAACGGCACGATCGAGGCGGCCGGGGACCGGGACTGGTTTGCCGTTGCGCTGGTGGCAGGCCAGGCCTACAGCTTCAGCCTCGATGGCGCGACAGGCACCGCACTGAGCGACCCGCTGCTCACGTTGTTCAGCAGCGCAGGTGTTCAGTTGGGCCAGGACGACGACAGCGGCCCGGGCGTGAATTCGTTGCTCACCTTCACGGCCACCCAGACCGGCACGCACTACCTGCAGGCGTCGGGCTTCAGCTCGTCGACCGGCAGCTACCGGCTGGCTGCCGCCACCGCCGTGCTGCCCGACAGCACGGCTCCGTTGGTCCAGACCTTCCTGCCGGCGGACGGTTCCGTCAATGTGGACCCGCTGACGAACATCGTGCTGACGTTCAGCGAACCCATCGTGCGCGGCACCGGCAGCATCCTGCTGAAGACGACGCAGGGCGTCACGGTGGAGACCTTCGACGCAGCGCTGAGCAACCGGATCAGCATCAGCGGCAACACATTGACCATCGACCCGACCAGCGCCTTGCTGGCCGTACAGGGCTACACGCTGAGTTTCGGAGCCGGCACGATCAAGGACAGCGCCGGCAATGCGTTCGTCGATTCGGGCGGCTACGACTGGCTGACCGGCGCGCCCGCCAGCGGGCCGGGCAGCGGGCGGATCGAGCTCGTCAGCAGCAATGCGCAGGGCGTGGTGGGCACGGCCGGCACGAACAGTGGCGACGACAGCGCGCCGGCACTGTCGGCCAACGGCAATTTCGTGGTGTTCAACAGTTGGGCCGGCAACCTGATCGCCGGCGACACGAATGCCAACCATGACACCTTCTTCAAGTCGATGGGCAGCGGTGCCATCCGTTATGTGACGACCAACAGCGCCGGGGACAGCCCCAGCAAGGTGGAACAGTACGGCACCTTTTTCTCGATGTCGGCAGACGGGCGGTACGTGGCCTTCTCCACCACGGCCAACAATCTGGTCGACATCGGGTACCAGGGCAACCCGGACATCGCGGGCGGTGGCGGCATCAACAACAGCACCATCGTCTCCGGCGACAACAACACCGCCAGCGACATCTACGTCAAGGACATGTTCACCGGGACGATCGTGCTGGCGTCCTCCACCGCGGCGGGCCTGTCGGGCAACAACGTGGGGGCCAGCGGCAATGTCAACAGCCTGCCGGCGATGTCTGCGGACGGCCAGCGCGTCGCCTTCACCAGCTACAACAACATGCTGGTCAGTGGGGACACGAACTCGGCCGCCGACATCTTCATCAAGACGCTGGGCAGCGGGGCCGTCACACGGGTATCCACCACCTCCACCGGCGCGCAGGCCACCGGGGGATTCAGCGACCAGGCCTCGTTCTCCGCCGATGGCCAGTATCTGGTGTTCTCCAGCACTGCGACGAACCTGGTCGCCGGAGACACGAACGGCCTGTGGGACGTGTTCCGCAAGAACCTGGTCACCGGCGAGGTGGTCCGGGTGTCCACCACGAGCAGCGGGGCCCAGACCACCGACTCGCCCGATACCCACGACGCCAGCGTCCATCCCTCGGTCAGTCGCGATGGACGCTATGTCCTGTTCGAGAGCACGGCCAAGAACCTGGTGCCCGGGGACACCGATGTCTACCTCAACGCCTTCCGCAAGGACCTGCAGACCGGAGAGATCCAGCGGATCGCGGCCAATCTCGGTGCTTCGGCAGGATCGGACGCGAATGCGTCGATGTCCGACGACGGCCGTTATGTGGTCTTCACGACGTACGACGAACTGGTGACGCTGCCCTTTCGCCACGACTACGGCCCGGACGTGTTCGTCCAGGACATGCAGACCGGCGAGGTACGCATCGTCTCGGCATTTCCGCTGGACGTCGCTCCCACGTCCTTGAACGGCCGCATCAGTGCGGACGGCCGACAGGTGGTGATGAAGAGCACCTACAAAATGACGCCGGACACCAGTGGCTACCAGATCTACCGCCTGGCGAATCCCTTCCTCGAACAGAGCGCGACCGTCAGCACCACACTGTCTTCCGCCGAGGTGACGCTGAACCTGACCGGCAATGCCGATGCGGATGGCACCGGCAATGCGCTGGAGAACAGCCTGAGTGGCAATGGCGGGCGCAACCGGCTGCTCGGTGGTGAGGGCAACGACACACTGCGGGGTGGTGCCGGCAATGACACGCTCGACGGCGGCGGAGGCTTCGACCAGGCCGACTACAGCCGGGCCACGACACCGGTCACGGCCGAGCTGTGGCGCGCCTACGCGCTGCAGGACGGCCAGGGGGGCCAGGACAGCCTGGTCAGCATCGAGAGCGTGCTCGGTTCTCCCTTCGCCGACCTGCTGGCAGGTGCCGGCAACGGCGAATTGCTCGATGGCGGGGCCGGCAATGACGGTATCTATGCGGCCGGTGGCCAGGACACGCTGATCGGTGGCGCCGGCGTGGACACGCTGGACGGCGGCGCGGGCGTGGACACCGCCGACTACAGCGCGGCCCCGGCGGGCGTCACCGCCGAACTGTGGCGCTCGTATGCGTTGAATGATGGCCATGGCGCACAGGACGCGCTCTGGAACATCGAGGTCCTGATCGGTTCGGACTATGCCGACCTGCTGGCCGGCGGGGCCAACGACGAGGCCTTCGTGGGGGGATCGGGGGCGGACGGCGTCTATGCCGCTGGCGGCAACGACACGCTCGCCGGGGGCACCGGCCGGGATACGCTGGACGGCGGCGCCGGATTCGACACGGCCGACTACAGTGCTGCGACCGGCAGCGTGACGGCCGAGCTGTGGCGCTCCTTTGCGCTGAATGACGGCCACGGCAGCCAGGACGCGCTGTGGAACATCGAGGCGCTGATCGGATCGGCCCAGGCCGACCTGCTGGCCGGTGCCTCTGCCAACGAATCCTTCCGCGGCGGGGCCGGCAACGACGGCATCTATGCGGCCGGTGGACAAGACACGCTGGAAGGCGGGCCGGGGCGCGACACGCTGGACGGTGGTGAAGGCTTGGACCTGGTGGACTACGGCCGCGCGAGCGCCAGCGTCACGGCGGAGCTGTGGCGCTCCTTCGCACTGGATGACGGCCAGGGCGGGCAGGATGCGTTGTGGAACATCGAGCACCTGTCGGGGTCGGCCCAGGCGGATCTGCTGGCCGGCACCAACGGCAACAACCGGCTCTGGGGTCAGGGCGGTGCGGACCAGCTGTACGGGGCCGACGGGCAGGATACGCTGGCCGGCGGCCCGGGCAATGACACGCTGTATGGCGGCGCGGGTAGTGACGTCTTCGTGTTCGATGCGACCCCGGGTGCCGGCAACATCGACCTGCTGCCGGACTTCAACGTGACGGACGATACGCTGCAGCTGACAGCCTCGGTGTTTGCGGTACTCGCCGCGCCGGGCGCGCTGGTGGCGGGCGCACTGCGCAGCGCGCCGGGTACCGTGTCAGCCGCCGACGCGAACGACTATCTGATTTACAACAGCAGCACCGGTGCCCTGTACTACGACGCCGATGGCAACGGCGCGCAGCCTGCCCTGCAGTTTGCCGTACTCGGGGTTGGCCTGGCCCTGAGCGTGGCAGATTTCACGGTGCTCTGAAAACTGGCACGGGTGGCGGCCGGGCGACGGCACGATCCCCGCGCCCTTGCTCTACAGTTCACGGGTCGGCCCGATGCTGGATGCGCCGTGCGTCCATGGCCGGCGATGAACGAGAAGCAAGCACCCCATGGCCTCGACCACCTCCCAGATCCTCGACGCGATGCTCAACTTCCGGCTGGGCTACATCGGCGACCGCTGGAACTTCGTGAACGCCGTCGGCACCAGCACCGCCGCGCCGGGCGGCATCGGCACCGGTGTCGCATTGACGTTCAGCTTTCCGACCAGTCTGCCCGCCTACGACAGCGGCATCACCGGCTTCCAGGCGCTCAGCGCCGAGCAGATGGCGGCGGCGCGGCTGGTGTTCGCCCACTATGCGAACCTGACGGGCCTGAGCTTCACCGAGACGGCGCAGCTGGGCACCGGCAACATCGCGCTGATCCAGCACGACTTCGCCGGGCAGTCCGGCGTGGCCGGCTATGCCTACAGCCCGGGGCTGGGCTACTCCTACGACGGCGGCAACACGATCGTCGAGGTGTTCCAGACACCCAACGGCGAGCCGACGAACTTCTCCAATGGCGACGTGTTCCTGCATGCCGGCTATGCCACCGGCGACTACGCGCCCGGCGGCGCCGGTTACGAGGTGCTGCTGCACGAGATCGGCCACGCGATGGGGCTGAAGCATCCGTTCGAGTCGCCCGGCGCGCTGCCGGTCGACGAGGACCACAAGGGCAACACCGTGATGTCCTACACCGACGCGCCGCACAGCCTGCGCGTGATCGTGACCGGCACCTCGCAAAGCTACAGCATGGCCTTCGTCAACGTCGAGCCGCGCACGCTGATGCGTTATGACATCCTGGCCCTGCAGCACGCCTACGGGGCCAACGCCAGCTACCGCAGCGGCGCCAACGTGTACAGCTGGCAGGCCGGCGAGAAATTCTTCGAAACCTTGTGGGACGGTGGCGGCACCGACACCATCGACGCCAGCAACCAGACCCTGGGCAACGTGATCGACCTCACCCCGGGCAGCTTCAGCTCGATCGGCCTGCGGCGCACCACCGCCGAACTGCTGGCGGACATTCCGGCCTATGCCCAGGCCACCGTGCTGAGCAACGTGACGACGGACGAGCTCTACAGCGGCCAGGACAACCTGGCCATCGCCTT
>JAEUOX010000314.1 GCA_016790475.1 Rhodoferax sp.
CTCGCACCGCTTCACGCCGGCGGCGCACCACTTCATCGGGCTGATGGACGGCGAGCGCACCGTGCAGCAGATCTGGGACGCCGCCAGCGCCCACCTGGGCGACGAGGCCCCGACGCAGGAGGACGCGATCCGCCTGCTGGGTCAGCTGCATGCGGCCGATGCGCTGCTGTGCGACGTGCCGCCGGACAGCATGGAGGTCTTCCGGCGCTACGAGCGCCATGAGCGCATGCTCTGGCGCCGCCGCCTCTGGACACCGCTGGCGCTGCGCTTCCCGCTGTTCGACCCGGACCGCTTCCTGCGCGCGACGATGCCGCTGGTGAACCCGCTGTTCAGCTGGTTCGGCGTGCTGCTGTGGCTGGCGGTCGTGGGCACCGGCGCGGTGCTGGCCGCCTCCCACTGGAAGGACCTGACCGAGAACGTGGCCGACCGGGTGCTGAACCCGGCCAACCTGGTGCTGCTGTGGTTCGTCTACCCGGTCGTCAAGACACTGCATGAGCTGGGCCATGCCTATGCCACCCGGCGCTGGGGCGGCGAGGTGCATGAGATCGGGCTGATGCTGCTGGTCTTCTCGCCGGTGCCGTATGTGGACGCCTCCTCCGCCTGGGGCTTTCGCGACAAGCGCAAGCGCATGGTCGTCGGCGCGGTGGGCATCGCGGTGGAGCTGTTCCTCGGCGCGCTGGCGCTGTTCGTCTGGCTGATGGTGGAGCCCGGCGCGGTGCGCGCGGTGGCCTACAACGTGATGCTGATCAGCGGCGTGTCCACGCTGCTGTTCAACGGCAACCCGCTGTTGCGTTTTGACGGCTACTACGTGCTGGCCGACGCGATCGAGATCCCGAACCTGGGCGCGCGCTCCAACACCTACCTGGGCTACCTGTTCCAGCGTTATGTGCTGGGCATCAAGACGGCCGAGAGCCCGGCGCATTCGAACGGCGAGCGGGCCTGGATGACGGTGTACGGCATCGCGTCCTTCATCTACCGGATCTTCATCTCCTTCATCATCATCACCTTCATCGCCGGCAAGTTCTTCGTGATCGGCATCCTGCTGGCGATCTGGGCGCTGGCCACGCAGATGCTGATGCCGGTGGGCAAGAGCCTCTCGTTCCTGTTCAAGAGCCCGAACGTGCAGCGCAAGCGCGGCCGCGCGCTGGTGACCACGCTGGCGCTGCTCGCGGCGGCCGGCGCGGTCCTGTTCATGGTGCCGGCGCCGAGCTGGACGCGCACCGAGGGCGTCGTCTGGGTGCCGGAGGAGGCGCAGGTGCGTGCCGGCGCGGACGGCTTCCTGGTCACGCTGCTGGCGCCGCCGGGCAGCGATGTGCACAAGGGCCAGCCGCTGATCCAGGCGGAGGAGCCCTTCCTGGCCACGCGCGTGGCGGTGCTGGAATCGCAGCTGACCGAGCTGTTCGCCAAGTACCAGGCGCTGGTGACGGCCGACCGGGTGCAGGCCGCGATGGTGCGCGAGGAGATCATCGCCGCGCAGGCCAACCTGCAGCGCGCCCGCGAGCGGGTGGACGGCCTGGTCTTCCGCAGCCCGGCCAATGGCCGCTTCATCGTGCCGAACGCGAACGACCTGCCTGGGCGCTTCATCACCAAGGGCCAGTTGGTGGGGTATGTGGTGGAGCCGCGCGAGATCACCGCCCGCGTCGCGCTGCTGCAGGACGACATCGCGCTGGTGCGCCAGGACACCCGCAGCGTCGAGGTGATGCTGGCCGGCTGGGACGCGCAGCCGCTGCCGGCGCGCATCCGCCGCGAGGTGCCGGGTGCGTCCGCGCAGATCCCCACCGCCGCGCTGGGCACGGCCGGCGGCGGCCCGATCGCGGTGGACCCGCGGGACCAGCAGGGCGTGACCACGTTGCGCCAGATCTTCCAGCTGGAGCTGAGCCTGCCGCCGGAGGTCCGTACCGACTACCTGGGCGCGCGCGTCTATGTGCGCTTCGAGCATGCGGAGCAGCCGGTCGGCATGCAGATCTACCGCGCGTTCCGCCGGCTGCTGCTGAGGCAGTTCAATGTCTAGCACCTCGGTGCTGCGGCCCGGCATCGCGCTGGGCCCCTACCCGCAGCGCGAGGACCTGCGCGACAGCTGGCTGGACCGCACCGCCGCCAGCCTGGCCGGCTGGGTCCGCCAATGGGCCTTCGGCCGCAGCCCGGGCGGCAGCGCCTTCCTCTCGATGGTGGAACGCGAGGGTGCCGAGCTCACCGGCCTGACGGACAAGCAGATCAAGGAGCGCGTGCCGGAGCTGCGCCGGCGCCTCTACAGCGAGGGCCTGGACGAGGCCCTGGTGGCGCGCAGCTTTGCGTTCGTGCGCGAGATCTGCAGCCGGCGCCTGGGCATGCGCCCGTTCGACGTGCAGCTGCTGGGCGGGCGCGTGATGCTGGGCGGCAAGATCGCCGAGATGGAAACCGGCGAGGGCAAGACGCTGACCGCCACGCTGCCGGCCTGTGCGGCGGCGCTGGCCGGCATCCCGGTGCACATCGTCACGGTGAACGATTTTCTGGTGATGCGCGACGCCGCCTGGATGGAGCCGGTCTACAAGTTCCTGGGGCTGACGGTGGGCACCATCACCGAGGGCCTGCGCCCGGAGGAGCGCCGCGCCGCCTACGCCTGCGACATCACCTACGGCACCAACAAGCAGATCGTCTTCGACTACCTGAAGGACCGGCTGATGCTGGGCCGCGACGAGCGCACGATGCAACTGCAGATCGAGGGCCTGCATGCCGCCCATGCCCGCACCGACCGGCTGTTGCTGCGCGGCCTGTGCTTCGTCATCGTGGACGAAGTGGACAGCGTGCTGGTGGACGAGGCCCGCACGCCGCTGATCATCTCGAACGTGGCCGACAGCAGCCAGGAGGAGCAGGTCTATGCCGAGGCGGTGGCCATCGCGCGGCAGCTGACCAGCGGCAGCGACTTCATCATCCGCCCGCGGGAGCATGAGGTGGAGCTCAGCGACCGCGGCAAGCGCCGCGCCACCGAGTTGGCCCAGCCGTATGGCGGCGTGTGGGTCGGCCCGCGCCGGCGCGAGGAACTGCTGCGCCGGGCGCTCAGCGCGCTGTACCTGTTCCACAAGGACAAGCAGTACCTGGTGCGTGGTGGCAAGGTGCAGATCGTCGACGAATACACCGGCCGCGTGATGGCCGACCGCTCCTGGGAGCGCGGCCTGCACCAGATGATCGAGGCCAAGGAG
>JAEUOX010000343.1 GCA_016790475.1 Rhodoferax sp.
GCCACGCGGGCGATCACCGGCGCGGCGCCGGTGCCGGTGCCGCCGCCCATGCCGGCCGTGATGAACAGCATGTGGGCGCCGTCGATCGCGCTGCGGATCTCCTCGACCGCCTGCTCGGCGGCGTCGCGGCCCTTCTCCGGCTTGCTGCCGGCGCCCAGGCCGGTGTGGCCAAGCTGGATCGTCTTGTGCGCCGCGCTGCGGCTGAGCGCCTGGGCGTCCGTGTTGGCGCAGATGAATTCCACGCCGCCGACATTGGACGTGATCATGTGCTCGACGGCATTGCCGCCGCCGCCGCCGACGCCGATGACCTTGATCTGGGTGCCGAGGTTGAAGGCGTGTTCTTCGATCATTTCGATACTCATGGTGCTCTCCTGAATTGCAGTTGCCGATGGGGTATGGTGTGGTTTTCTGTCTTGTCCTTGCCGGTGCATCCGGTCCCTCACGAAGGCGGTCCGGCGCAGCACGGCCATCGGGCGTGCGGACTGCCGCGGGCGAGCCAGGTCTTCCAGTGCGCGGCGCGGGGCGGGGTGGCGTGCAGAGGGTGCATCAGAAATTCCCCACGAACCAGTCCTTGACCTGGCCGAAAGCGGTTTTCATGGACCCGTTCTTCTGCGCGACCTTCAGGCCACGCATCCGGGCAGTGCGGGCCTCCTCGAGCAGGCCCATCACGGTGGACGCGCGAGGCTGCGCGACCATGTCCGACAGCGCGTTCGCGTACTTCGGGACGCCGCGGCGCACCGGCTTGAGGAAGATGTCCTCGCCCAGTTCCACCATGCCCGGCATCACGCAGCTGCCGCCGGTCAGCACGATGCCGCTGGACAGCACCTCCTCGTAGCCGGACTCGCGGATCACCTGGTGCACCAGCTGGAAGATCTCCTCGACGCGCGGCTCGATCACGCCGGCCAGCGCCTGGCGGCTCAGCAGGCGCGGGCCACGGTCGCCCAGGCCGGGCACCTCGACCTGCGTTTCGGCGTCGGTCAGCAGCTGCTTGGCATAACCGCTCTCGACCTTGATGTCCTCGGCGTCCTTGGTCGGCGTGCGCAGCGCCATCGCGATGTCGCTGGTGATCAGGTCACCGGCGATCGGGATCACCGAGGTGTGGCGGATCGCGCCATTCGTGAAGATCGCGACGTCGGTGGTGCCGGCGCCGATGTCCACCAGCGCCACGCCGAGCTCGCGCTCGTCGTCGGTCAGCACCGCCAGGCTGGAGGCCAGCGGGTTCAGCATCAGCTGCTCCACCTCCAGGCCGCAGCGGCGCACGCACTTGATGATGTTCTCGGCCGCGCTCTGGGCGCCGGTCACGATGTGCACCTTGGCCTCCAGCCGGATGCCGCTCATGCCGATCGGTTCCTTGACGTCCTGGCCGTCGATGACGAACTCCTGCGGCTCGACCAGCAGCAAGCGCTGGTCGGTCGAGATGTTGATCGCCTTGGCGGTCTCGACGACGCGGGCCACGTCGGCCTGCGTGACCTCGCGGTCCTTGACCGCGACCATGCCGCTGGAGTTGATGCCGCGGATGTGGCTGCCGGTGATGCCGGTGTAGACGCGCGTGATCTTGCAGTCGGCCATCAGCTCGGCCTCCTTCAGCGCGAGCTGGATGCTCTGCACCGTGGCGTCAATGTTGACCACCACGCCGCGCTTGAGGCCGTTGCTGGGCGCGACACCCAGCCCGGCGAGCTTGAGTTCGCCGCCGGGCAGGACTTCGGCAACCACCACCATCACCTTGGCGGTGCCGATATCGAGCCCTACGACGAGGTCCTTGTATTCTTTTGCCATGGTTTCACCTGTTGCCGGTTCGTGTCCTTGATCCTGTTGCGCTACTTCTTCGGCTCGCTGCCGACCACTGTGCTGACGCCGCGCAGGCGCAGCGCGTAGCCGTCCGGGTGCCGCAGATCGGCGCTTTCCACCGCATCGGGGCGGCGGTTGTAGCGGGCCGTGACCTGGGTCAGCGTGCGCAGGAAGCGGTTCGTGCGGGCCAGCACCTCGGGCTGCGTGCCGCGGCCGAGCTCCACCTCCGCGCCGGTGTCCAGCCGGGCCACCCAGCTGCCGCGGCCGGTCAGTTCGAGCTGGTCCACCGCCATGTCCAGATCGCCGAACAGCGGCTGCAGTGCGCGGTACATCGCCAGCACCTCCGGCTCCTGCCCGGTGGGCCCGACCAGCCGGGGCAGCAGCTCATGCTCGACCTCGCCGGTGTTGGCCTCGAAGACCTCGCCGAAGGAGTTCAGCAGCCGCGAGTCGCCCTCGGCACCCCAGTACGCCACGGCCTGGTGCTCCTGCAGGATCACCTTGAGCCGGTTCGGAAACTCGCGCCGCACGACGGCCTGCCGGATCCAGGGAACGGCCTGGAAGCTCTCGCGGGCCTGGGCCAGATCCAGCGTGAAGAAGCTGCCGCCCAGCCGGGGCAACACGTTGGCACGCAGCGTCACCGCGTTGTTGTGCGAGACGTCCCCTTGCACCGTGATGGCGCGGATCGCGAACAGCGCATGGTTGCCCACCCAGCCGGCGAGCGCACCCAGCGCCAGCACGCCGAACACCAGGAACAGCACGCTGGCCGTGATGTTCATCAGGCGCACGTCGAACGGGGTGGCGATGGCTTCGCTCATGGCGCGGCCTTCTCCCGGGGGGCGGCCGGCGGATGGTCCAGCGCGGCCATTGACAGCAGCTGCACGCACAGGGCCTCGTAGCTGAGACCGGCGGCGCGCGCGGACATCGGCACCAGCGAGTGGCTGGTCATGCCGGGCGAGGTGTTGATCTCCAGCAGGTAGGGCCGGCGTGTCGCGCCGTCGATCATCACGTCGACGCGGCCCCAGCCGCGGCAGCCCAGCACGCGGTAGGCCCGCAGCACCAGCGCCTGGATCGCTTCCTCCTCGCCGGCCGGCAGGCCGCAGGGCACCAGGTACTTGGTGTCGTTGGTGAAGTACTTGTGCTGGTAGTCGTAGTTGCCGTCCGGCGCCTGGATGCGGATCACCGGCAGCGCGCGCGCGTCGTCGCCGGTGCCGATCACCGGGCAGGTGACCTCCTCGCCGACGATGCACTGCTCGCACAGGATGTCGGCGTCCAGCTGCGCGGCCTGTGCGACGGCGTCGGGCATCTGCGCCGCGGCGCGGACCTTGGCCAGGCCGATCGACGAGCCCTCGCGCGCCGGCTTGACGATCACCGGCAGGCCCAGCGTGTCGGGCACGGCCAGCACCTGCGACGGGTCGTAGCGGCCGCGGCGCAGCAGCACATGGCGCGGCGTGGGCAGGCCTTCGGCGTTCCAGACGCGCTTGGTCATGACCTTGTCGATCGCGATCGCCGAGGCCATCACGCCCGACCCGGTGTAGGGGATGCCCAGCAACTCCAGCGCGCCCTGCACCGTGCCGTCCTCGCCGAAGCGGCCATGCAGCGCGATGAAGCAGCGCGCGAAGCCCTCGCTGCGCAGCTCGCCGAGGGCCCGCTGCGCCGGATCGAACGCATGCGCATCGACGCCGCTGGCGCGCAGGGCGGCCAGCACGCCGCCGCCGGACATCAGCGACACCTCGCGCTCCGCCGAGGCGCCCCCCATCAACACCGCCACCTTGCCGAATGCGCTGCGATCCATCGTCATGCTGCTGCCTCCTGTGCCGGACCCTGGAGCAGGCGGGACGGCACCGCACCGATCGATCCCGCCCCCATGCACAGCACCACATCCCCGCCGCGGGTCGTGGCACGCAGCGCCTGGGGCAAGTCCTGCACGTCGGCCACGAAGACCGGCTCCACCTGGCCGGCTACGCGCAAGGCCCGTGCCAGCGCCCGGCCGTCGGCCGCGACGATCGGCGCCTCGCCGGCGGCATAGACCTCGGTCAGCAGCACCGCGTCCGCCTGTCCGATCACCTGCACGAAGTCGTCGAAGCAGTCGCGCGTGCGGGTGTAGCGGTGCGGCTGGAAGGCCAGCACCAGCCGCCGGCCCGGGAAGGCGCCGCGCGCGGCAGCCAGCGTGGCGGCCATCTCGACCGGGTGGTGGCCGTAGTCCTCGATCAGCGTCACCGGCCCGCCGTCGGCGGCCGGCATGTCGCCATGCACCTGGAAGCGGCGCCCGACACCGCGGAAGCCGGCCAGCGCACGCTGCACCGCCGCGTCGTCGATGTTCAGTTCGCCGGCGACCGCGATCGCGGCCAGTGCGTTGAGCACGTTGTGCCGGCCGGGCAGGTTCAGCACGACCGGCAGGTCGGGCAAGGTGTCGCCATTGCGCCGCTGCACCGTGAAGTGCATCTGCCGGCCCACGGCGCGCACGTCCACCGCGCGCACCTGGGCGTCCGCGTTGAAGCCGTAGCCGGTGATCGGGCAGGTCACGTCCGGCACGATCGCGGCCACGGCCGGATCGTCAGTGCACAGGATCGCCGCGCCGTAGAACGGCATCCGGTGCAGGAAGTCGACGAAGGCCCGCTGCAGCCGGCTGAAGTCATGGCCGTAGGTGTCCATGTGGTCGGCGTCGATGTTGGTCACGACCGCCATCACCGGCAGCAGATTCAGGAAGGAGGCATCGGACTCGTCGGCCTCGACGACGATGTGGTCGCCCTGGCCGAGCTGGGCATTCGCGCCGGCGCTGTTGAGCTGCCCGCCGATCACGAAGGTCGGGTCCAGGCCGGCCTCGCCGAGCACGCTGGCGACCAGGCTGGTGGTGGTGGTCTTGCCGTGGGTGCCGGCGATCGCGATGCCCTGCTTGTGGCGCATCAGCTCGGCCAGCATCAGCGCCCGCGG
>JAEUOX010000454.1 GCA_016790475.1 Rhodoferax sp.
GTAGTGGCGGATGAAGTAGTGCATTGTCGCGGCTGTCAGCGGCGCATCCGCCACCACGCGCCGGTAGGAGGCGCTGTCGGCCGTCAAGTCCAGCGCCGGATAGATCAGCGCCTGGCAGGCCAGCGGCAGGCCGGCATCCCGGGCCAGCAGCGCGACGGCGGCAGCAACATTGCCACCGGCGCTGTCGCCAGCGACGCCCAGCGCGGCCGGCGTGATGCGCAGCGCCTGCGCCCGAGCCTGCATCCACTGCAGCGCGGCCATCGCGTCGTCAAGCGCGGCCGGGAACGGATGCTCCGGCGCCAACCGGTAGTCGACGGCGATGACGCACAGGCCCGCCACGGAGGCCAGCCGACGGCACAGGCGGTCATGGCTGTCCAGGTTGCCGATGACCCAGCCGCCGCCATGCAGGAACAGCAGGCCCGGCAGCACCGCCTCGGGCGCCGTCCCCAGGCCGCGGTAGATACGTACCGCCAATTCGCCTCCCGGGCCGGCGATCCGGCGGTCCTCCACCGACGCGACCTCGCCACCGAGTGACTGCATCACGTCCCAGCTCGCGGCATAGGCGGCGCGGGCATCGACCGGTGCCAGCGCCTCGAACGGCGGCCGGCCCGCCTTGCGGATCAGGCCCAGCAGGCGGCGCGCATCCGGGTCGAGCACCCAAGTATCGGACGGGTTCATCGGCCGCTCCATACCGGGGCGCGTTTCTCGCTGAAGGCCAGTGCGCCCTCGCGCGCGTCCTGCGACGCGATGATCTGCTCCAGCACGGCGCGCTGGCGCGGCCAGATCTCTTCCGCCGGCCAGGCCGGCGCCTGCGCGATCACCTGCTTGGAGAGCTGCACTGCCAGCGGGCCGTTGGCGGCGATCGTGCGGGCCAGCGCGCGGGCGCCTTCCAGCGCCTGGCCGGGGGGCGTGAGCCGGTTCACCAGGCCCCATTGGCGGGCCTCGCTCGCCGGCATCAGGGCGCCGGTCAGCGCGTACTCCATCGCGATCTGGCGCGGAATGCGCTGCGGCAATCGAATGAGGCCTCCCGAGCCGGCCACCAGTCCGCGGCGCACCTCGGGGATGCCGAACTGCGCGTCCTCCGCCGCGACGATCAGGTCACAGGCCAGCGCGATCTCGCAGCCGCCGGCCAGCGCGTAGCCTTCGACCGCGGCGATGACCGGCTTGCGCGGTGGTGTCTCGATCATGCCGGCCAGACCGCGGCCAGGGAGCTCGACACGCTCGCCGCGCAGGAAGGCCTTCAGGTCCATGCCGGAGCAGAAGTGCCCGCCGGCGCCGGTCAGGATGCCCAAGGTCAGCGACGCGTCGCCATCGAGCTGGTCCATCGCGGTGGCGACCGCCTCCGAGGCCGCGCGATCCAGCGCATTGCGCGCCTGCGGCCGGTCGATCGTGATGACCAGCACCGCGCCCTCGCGCGTCAGCCGCACCGGACGCGTCGTCATGGCTTTATCCCCTTCAGCAGCGCGCCACGCAGCCCGATGCGGTCGCGGATCACGCGGCCGCTGACCACCTGACCGTCCTGCACGCGGACCAGGCCGTTGACATGCAGCGTCATCGGCTGCGTGCTGGCGGCAACGCCGGTCATTCCGCCGCGGTAGAGGCCGGTCTGCACGACATGGAAGGCCACCTCCGGCCCGGACGAGAACAGCTCGGTGACCTTGCCGGACGTGACCTCGAACTGCAGGGGCACACCGGTGAGGTGCTCGTCGTCGCAGCGCACGGCCGCCTCCGGGTGCGGCCAGGAGCCCATCAGCCAGCGGCGCACCGCCGCTTCGGCCGCCGGATCCGGCGGCAGCGCCAGCGCGTCCCAGGGTGCGGCGGCCGGCGGATCGACCGGATCGGCCTGGCCGGACTTCAGCTGCCGCAGCCGCGTCAGGTAGTCCTCCTGCGCGACGCAGCCAGTCAGCTGCGTGCCATTGCTACGGTAGATCGCGACGCCGGACCAGACCGCCACGCGCCCGCCCGGGCCGCCGGAGGCGCCATGTTCGGTGAAGCAGACGGCCACGCGGTCGGTGCCGGCGAGCACCTGGTGCACCGTCATGCCCATGCCGGGGAAGGTTTCCATCTGTTTCGCGACGGCCGGCAGCCAGGCGGTGTCCCGGCCGGCGAACACCACATCGCCGATCTCCAGCGCGTAGTCGGGCGTGATGAATGCGCGCGCGGCGGCCGCATCCTGCCGGTTGAAGTAGTCGACCACCCAGCGGCGCGCCAGCTGGACGGGGTCGGTCGCGCGCTCAGCCATGGGTGCGGCCCTCCTGCTGCAGGCGCCGCAGCTCGCGCTTGAGCAGCTTGCCGGACGCATTGCGCGGCAGCGTGTCGGCAAATTCCACCGCGGTCGGGCACTTGTAGTGCGCCAGCCGTCCGCGCGTGAAGTCGATCAGCGCCTGGCCCTCCAACCGGTGCCCCGGCCGAACGACGACGACGGCCAGCGGTGTCTCGCCCCAGCGCGGATGAGGCACGCCGATCACGGCGACTTCCTGCACAGCCGGGTGCGCATTGATCGCGTTCTCGACCTCGGCCGGATAGATGTTCTCGCCGCCGGAGATGATCATGTCCTTGAAGCGGTCGAACAGGTAGATGTAGCCCTGCGCGTCCAGGTAGGCGGCGTCCCCGGTGCGCAGCCAGCCGCCGTCCATGATGGCCTCGCGCGTGGCCTGCGGGTTCTTCCAGTAGCCCTGCATGACCATCTCGGAGCGGATCCAGATCTCGCCGACCTGGCCGGTCGGCGCGTCGTCCAGCGTGTTCGGATCGATCACGCGCAGCTCCACCCAGGGCAGCGCCTGTCCGACGGAGCGCAGCAGGTCGGCCCGGGGGCCATCGGGCTCGTGGTCTTCAGGCAGCAGGTCCACCACCGTGCCGGAGGTCTCGGTCATGCCGTAGGCCTGGATGAAGCGGCAGCGCAGCACCTGCAGCGCACGGCGCAGCAGCACGTCGCCGATCGGGGCGGCGCCGTACATCAGCAGTTGCAGGCTGGAGAGATCCGCCTGTGCAACGCCCGGCACGTCCAGCAGCATCTGCACGACGGTCGGGACGAAGAAGGTGTGCGTGACGCGGTGCCGCTCGATCAGCGTGATGGCCGTCGCCGGATTCACCTCACGCATCAGCACGGTGTGGCCGCCAGCCAGCATCGTGCTGGAACCGTAGCCGCAACCGCCAATATGGAACATCGGCATCGCGACCAGGTTCACGCTCGACGGCGTCATGCCCCAGAACCCGGCCAGCCGGCGGGTATAGGCCATGCCGCGGTTGGTAAGCATCACGCCCTTGGGCAGGCCGGTCGTGCCGGAGGTGTACAGCAGCAGGAACACGTCATCCGCCGCCGGCGTGTAGCCGGTATCGGTGGCCGGCGCCGCCGCACGCCAGGCGTCGTACTCCGCGCCGAGCACCAGCACCCGTCGCAGGCCCGGCGTGGCCCGGGCCGCATCGCTGAGCAGGCCTTGCTCGGTGGCACCGACGACCACGATGCTGGGTGTTGCATCGGCGACGATCGCGGTGATTTCCAGCGGTGCCAGGCGCCAGTTCAACCCGACCAGGATGGCACCGATCTTGTTGCAGGCGAACATCAGCTCGAAACACTCGGCCTGGTTCTTCGTCAGCAGCGCCACCCGGTCCCCGGGCTGCACGCCCGCCGCACGCAGGGCCTGGGCCGAGCGCGAGCTGAGCGCGTCCAGATCGCCGAAGGTCCAGGTCACGTCACCGTAGGTCAAGGCCGGCGCCGAGGGCGTCCGGGCGGCATGCGCGCGCAGGATGGTGGCAAAGGTGTCGGACATCGCGGCCTCCAGGTCAGGCAGTGGCTCAGTAGCTCTTGGGCAGGCCCAGGCTGTGCTGCGCGACAAAGTTCAGGATCATCTCGCGGCTGACCGGCGCGGTCTTGTGCAACCGGGCGATGAACCACAGGTCCGCCAGACCGTACTCCAGCGACAGACCGTTGCCGCCGTGGGTCTGGATCGCCTGGTCCAGGGCCTCCAGGGAGGCATCCGCGGCCGCGAACTTCGCCATGTTGGCGACTTCACCGGCATCCGGCGAGCCCGCGTCGTACAACTGGGCCGCCCGGGCCGTCATCAGGCGCGCCTGCTGCACGGCGATGTAGGACTTGGCCAGCGGATGGGCGATGCCCTGGTGCGCCCCGATCGGTGTCTTCCAGACGGTGCGCTCGCCGGCGTACTGCGCTCCGCGTTCGATCGCATAGCGCGCGATGCCGTTGTTGATCGCGGCGGCACAGACCCGCTCCGGGTTCAGACCCGCGAACACATGGCGCAGGCCCTGGCCCTCATCGCCGATCAGCGCCTCGGCGCCGAGCGCGACGTTGTCGAAGTACAGCATGAACTGCGTCTCCGGCACATGCAGCGCGGTCTCGATTGGCGTCATGCTGATGCCGGGCGCCTTGGCCGGCACCAGGAACAGCGACAGCGGGTTGCGCCCGGCCGCGTCGGTCGTCTCGCCTCGACACACGACCATGATGGCATCGGCCTCGTCGACGGCCGAGGTCCAGTACTTGGCGCCGCTGAGCTTCCAGCCGCTGCCGTCACGCCGTGCGGTCGTGCTAACCTTGTGGGTGTTGGTGCCGGCATTCGGCTCGGTGATCGCGAAGGCGATCTTGCGCGAACCGTCGGCCAGACCGGGCAGCCACTCCTGCTTCATCGCGGCGCTGCCGTGCTGCTCGATGATCGGGCCGATGATCGAGCCG
>JAEUOX010000479.1 GCA_016790475.1 Rhodoferax sp.
ATCGTGCTGACGGCCGTCTTCGCGCCCTGGATCGCGCCATACGAGAACGGCAAGGTCATCGGCGATGTCTGGGCCGCGGCCTCCGACAAGTCGCTGCTGGGCACCGACAACCTCGGGCGGGACCTGTTCTCGCGCATGGTGTACGGCGCCCGCATCACGCTGACGATCGCTGGCGCGGCGACCGCGCTGTCCTTCATCCTCGGTTCGATCCTGGGCTTTGTCGCGGCCGTCTCGGGCGGGCGTATCGACCAGTTCCTGTCGCGTGGCGTGGACCTGCTGATGGCGATCCCGACGCTGATCCTGGCCCTGGTCGTGCTGTCGGTGCTGCCGTCCACCGTGACGATCCTGGTGCTGGTGCTGGGCATCCTGGATTCGACGCGGGTATTCCGGCTCTCGCGGGCCGTGGCGGTCGACATCAACGTGATGGACTATGTCGAGGCGGCGCGCCTGCGTGGCGAGAAGACCGCCTGGATCGTGTTCTCCGAGATCCTGCCCAATGCGCTGACGCCGCTGGTGTCCGAGCTCGGCCTGCGCTTCATCTTCGCGGTGCTGTTCCTGTCCGGCCTGTCCTTCCTCGGCCTGGGCGTGCAGCCGCCGGACGCCGACTGGGGCGCGATGGTGCGGGAGAACAAGGAAGGCATCGTGTTCGGCATCCCGGCCGCGCTGATCCCGGCGGCGGCCATTGGCGTGCTGACGATCTCGGTCAATCTGGTCGCGGACTGGATCCTGAACCGCACTTCCGACCTGAAGGGTGGTCGCGGCAATGGCTGACACCGCGCCGGCCACCCCTGTGCTGGACGTGCGCCATCTGCGCATCGAGGCGACCGTGCTGGCGCCGGGCGAGGCCGCGCGCACGATCCTGATCGTCGACGACGTCTCGCTGACGCTGCAGAAGGGGCGCGTGCTGGGGCTGATCGGCGAGTCCGGCGCGGGCAAGTCGACGATCGGCCTGTCGGCGTTGGGCTACGGGCGCGGCGGCGTGCGCATCACCGGCGGGCAGGTGCTGCTCAACGGGCAGGACATCCTGCAGGGCGGCGCCAGCGGGCTGCGCGCGATCCGCGGCCGGCGCGTGGCCTATGTGGCGCAGTCCGCCGCAGCCGCCTTCAATCCGTCGCACCGGCTGATGGGCCAGGTGATCGAGTCCGCATTGCACCATGGCGTGTGCGATCGTGCGGCGGCGCAACAGCGTGCAGTGCAGCTGTTCCGCAAGCTGGGCCTGCCCGACCCGGAGAACTTCGGCCAGCGCTTCCCGCACCAGGTCTCGGGCGGGCAGCTGCAGCGGGCGATGACCGCGATGGCGCTGTGCGCCGAGCCGGACCTGATCGTCTTCGACGAGCCGACCACCGCGCTGGACGTGACGACGCAGATCGACGTGCTGGCCGCGATCAAGGAGGCCATCCGCGATACCGGTGTCGCGGCGCTCTACATCACGCAC
>JAEUOX010000198.1 GCA_016790475.1 Rhodoferax sp.
CAGGAAAGCAGCGACGGTTGGGTCGCTGGCCAGGGCCTGGACGGCGGTGCCCAGGCCGAGCTCATGCGGGCGGAAGATCTCGTTCTGGCTCATCGCGATGCCACCGGTCAGCTGCGCCAGGTACTCGCCAATCCCGATGCGTAGCACCAGGGCCTCGGGCTCGGCCAGGCGGCCGGCGTGGGCCAGACGCAGGCCCCAGCGCGCCGCGGCCAGTACGGCTTCGCCCGTGGTGGCGATCCAGGCCAGCCCGTGGAGCTCCCGCTGGCGGTGTTGTGCCAGCGTCGCATCGAGTGCGTCGCCGACCACCAGCCGGCCGCGTGCTGCGGCGTGGGCCGCCGCCAGCCAGGTGCGCACCGGCGCCTCCAGGCGTTCGAGGTGTTGCGCCAGCGGCGCCTGGGGCAGATGCAGAGGCATGTCAGGTCCTGCGGTCGCTCGCAATGCGACCCCGGTCATGGAGGCGCCCGACCTCGGCGGCGCTCAGGCCGAGCCGCTGCGCGAGCACCTGGTCGGTGTGCTGCCCGAGCCGTGGGGCCGCGCCGGCGGCCTGGCGGGGCAGCTGGGGCAGGGTGGCCATGGCCCCCGGGGTCGGGTAGGGCGTGCCACTGGGGTGGGTGACGGTGGAGAACAGCGGGTTGGAGGCCACCAGCCGACCGTCGTTCTCGATGGCCTGGCGCAGGCTCTGGTACGGGGCCCAGCAGGCGCCCCGGGCGTCGAAGGCCTGGGCGAGATCCTGGGTGGTGCGCCGGGCCATGGCTGCCTCGACCAATGGCTGCAGCAGCGCCCCGTGCGCATAGCGTTGTCCTTCATCGGTGGCGAACGACACTCCCAGGGACTTTTCGATGCCCTCGACGGCAGCCTGCAGGTTCAAGGCCTCGAGCAAGCCCTGCCATTGCCGCGGTGTGATCGCGACCACCATCAGCCGGTCGCCGTCGGCGGTGGCGAAATCCCGCCCGAAGGCACCGAACAGCGAATTGCCGACGCGGGGGCGGTCACCCTGCTGCAGAACCTCCGCGATCTGTCCCATGTGGGCGAGCGATGCGATCGCCACGTCCGACAGGGGCACCCGCAGTTCCTGTCCTGCACCGGTGGCGCGGCGTTGCCGCTCCGCAGCCAGCAGTGCAAAGGCCGCGTAG
The DNA here is from genome assembly GCA_016790475.1 of Rhodoferax sp. Classification (GTDB taxonomy): domain Bacteria; phylum Pseudomonadota; class Gammaproteobacteria; order Burkholderiales; family Burkholderiaceae_C; genus CAISIP01. Next base: position 1,134 of record JAEUOX010000198.1, read on the forward strand.
GCGCCGGTGAGCAGGTCCCAGGCGGGCAGTACATGGTTGACGGGCCCCTGCGCGTCCACCGGGCCGGTCATCAGCGGCACGCCGATCGCTGCGTTGACGGTGTAATCCAGTGCGGGCGTGCCGTCCGGCCAGCCCATGACCCGGACCGTGATCAGGTCTGCCCGGCGCGCCCGCAGCCGCTCGTGCGACAGAAAACCCTCGGCCGGGAAGTTCGTGACGAACAGCCCCGCGCCATCCCCCGGCGCGGTGATCAGCTGCTGCACGAGTTCGCGCCCCTCGGGGCTCGCCATGTCCACCGCGACCGAGAGCTTGCCCTTGTTCAGGCCCTCCCAGTAGAGGCTCGCGCCAGCGCCCGGGCCGCGCGGCCAGCGATGGAAGTCCGGGCCGCCGCCGATCGGGTCGATGCGGATCACCTCCGCCCCCATCTGCAGCAGATGCAGGCTGCAGGACGGGGCCGCGATGAAGGACGCACATTCGACGACGCTCAGGCCGTTCAGCAAGGAATACATAGGGGCGTCAGCTTAGCTTCAGATGGATGCTGCACGGCCCGTGCGCACCCGACAATTCCGCATACCGCAGATCAAAAATTATGATTTCAAGCATAGCGTTCAAGCGGACCTCCCCATGAAGCAGATCCAGATCCCCGCGCCCGACCAGTACCAGGAAATCCGGGAGGCGGTGCGCGCACTGTGCGCCGGGTTTCCCGACGAATACCACCGGCGCATCGACACCGAGCGTGGCTACCCGGAGGCCTTCGTTGATGCGCTGACCACGGCGGGATGGCTCGCTGCGCTGATCCCGCAGGAGTACGGCGGCTCCGGGCTGGGCCTGGCGGAGGCCTCGGTCATCATGGAGGAGATCAACCGCAGCGGTGGCAACTCCGGCGCCTGCCACGGGCAGATGTACAACATGGGCACCTTGCTGCGCCACGGCTCGCAGGCCCAGAAGGCGCACTACCTGCCACGCATCGCCAGCGGCGAGTGGCGCCTGCAGTCGATGGGCGTGACCGAGCCCTCCACCGGCACCGATACCACGCGCATCAAGACCACCGCAGTGAAGCGCGGCGACCGGTACGTGGTCAACGGCCAGAAGGTGTGGATCTCGCGCGTGCAGCATTCCGAGTGGATGATCCTGCTGGCCCGCACCACGCCGCTGGCCGAGGTGCAGCGCAAGTCCGAGGGCATGTCGATCTTCATGGTGGACCTGCGTGAGGCGGTGGGCAAGGGCATGACGGTGCGGCCCATCCCCAACATGGTCAACCACGAGACCAACGAGCTGTTCTTCGAGAACCTGGAGATCCCGGAGGAGAACCTGATCGGCCAGGAGGGCCAGGGCTTTCGCTACATCCTGGACGGCCTGAACGCCGAGCGCACGCTGATCGCCGCCGAATGCATCGGCGACGGCTACTGGTTCGTCGACCGGGTGGCGCGGTATGCCAAGGAGCGCGTGGTGTTCGGCCGCCCGATCGGCCAGAACCAGGGGGTGCAGTTCCCGATCGCCGAGAGCTACATCGAGGTGGAGGCGGCGAGCCTGATGCGCTTCAAGGCAGCATCGCTGTACGACGCGCACCAGCCCTGCGGCGCCGAGGCCAACATGGCGAAGTACCTGGCGGCCAAGGCGAGCTGGGAGGCGGCCAATGCGTGCATCCAGTTCCATGGCGGCTTCGGCTTCGCGCACGAGTACGACGTGGAGCGCAAGTTCCGCGAGACGCGGCTCTACCAGGTGGCGCCGGTGTCGACCAACTTGGTGCTGAGCCATATCGCCGAGCATGTGCTGGGCCTGCCGCGCTCCTTCTGATACGCCCGCCCGGAGATTGTCCCGATGAACGACACGCATCCCCCGCAGGCCCCGGGTGCCGGCCGCCCGCTGGACGGCATCACCGTGATCACGCTGGAGCACGCGATTGCCGCACCGTACTGCACCCGGCAGCTGGCGGACCTGGGCGCCCGCGTGATCAAGATCGAACGGCCGGGCGTCGGTGACTTTGCGCGTGCCTACGATCAGCGCACGCGCGGCCTGGCCTCGCACTTCGTCTGGACGAACCGCTCCAAGGAGAGCCTGACGCTGGACCTGAAGCAGCCGCAGGCCCAGGCGCTGCTGGCCGAGCTGCTGCCCGAAGCCGATGTGCTGGTGCAGAACCTGGCCCCGGGTGCCGCGGCACGCATGGGCCTGTCCTTTGGCGCGTTGCAGGCCCGCCATCCCCGGCTGATCGTCTGCGACATCTCCGGCTACGGCAATGACGGGCCGATGCGGGAGCGCAAGGCCTATGACCTGCTGATCCAGAGTGAAGCCGGCTTCCTGTCGATCACGGGCACTCCTGAGACGCCAGCCAAGGCCGGCATCTCGATTGCCGACATTGCGGCCGGCATGGTGGCCTACAGCGGTGTGCTGACCGCCTTGCTGCAGCGGGGCCGCACCGGGCGCGGGTCGCATGTGCAGGTGTCGATGCTGGAGGCGCTCGCGGAGTGGATGGGGTTTCCGATGTACTACGCCTACGATGGGCAGGAGCCACCCGGCCGCCACGGCGCCGCCCACGCGACCATCGTCCCGTATGGTCCGTTCCCGACGGGCGACGGTCGCATCGTCATGCTCGGTCTGCAGAACGAGCGGGAGTGGGTGCTGTTCTGCGAGCGGGTGCTGCAGCAGCCCCAGCTGGCGACGGACCCGCGATTTGCCAGCAATGCAGCCCGAGTTGCGCAGCGCGAGCCGCTGCGTGCATTGATCGTCGACACCTTCGCCGGGCTGCGGGCAGACGAAGTGCTTGCGCGCCTCGATGCGGCCACCATCGCCAATGCCAGCGTCAACACCGTGGCCGACCTGTGGCAGCACCCGCAGCTGCACGCACGGGGGCGCTTCCGGCAGATCGGATCGCCGGCCGGCGCGCTGCAGGCGCTGCTGCCGCCGGCCCAGCACGGGGACTTCGAGGCCCGGATGGACGACGTGCCGGCGCTGGGGGCGCACACCGAGGCCATCCTGCGTTCGCTGGGGCGCAGCGACAGCCAGATCGCAGATCTGCGCAGCCAGGGGGTGATCTGATGCGTAGGATTTCGTACAGGCTGCCGTCGATACCATGCACCCGCGCCACAATTTGCCATGACCTCCCGCATCACCCCCGAATTGCTCGCGCAGCTGCGCGCCTGGGAAGGCCGCAGCGAGACCCGCGACGAGGTGCTGCACCCGGCGCCCTTGCACGGCATGGCGGCGACGCTGGAGTG
>JAEUOX010000209.1 GCA_016790475.1 Rhodoferax sp.
TGACCGCGATGGCGCTGATGGGGCTGCTGCCGGTGATCGGCGGGCGCATCAGCGCGGGTTCGGTGCGGTTCGACGGTACCGAGCTGGTCGGGCGCGACGATGCGCAGTTGCGGGCGCTGCGGGGCCGGCGTATCGCGCTGATCACGCAGAACCCGATGACCTCGCTCGACCCGCTGCTGCAGGTCGGTGCCCAGATCGACCAGGTCGGGCGGCTGCATCGCGGGCTCAGTGCGCAGGCCGCGCGGGAGCACAGCATCGAACTGCTGACCCAGCTGCGCATTCCGGATGCAGCCACCGTCCATGGCCAGTATCCGCACCAGATGTCGGGCGGCATGAAACAGCGCGTTGTCATCGCGATGGCGCTGGCCGGTGACCCGGAGCTGATCATTGCCGACGAGCCCACGACCGCGCTCGACGTGACGATCCAGGCGCAGATCATCCAGATCCTGGTCGATCTCGTGCGCCAGCGCGGGCTGGCGCTGCTGCTGATCACGCACGACATGGGCGTCGTCGCGCAGGCCTGCGATGCGGTTGTCGTGCTGTATGCGGGCCGGGTCTGCGAAAGCCACCATGTGGAGGCCATCTTTGCGCAGCCGGCGCATCCGTACACGCAGGCGCTGATCGCCTGCATCCCGCGCAGCGGACAGGCCGCCGGCAGCCTGCGGGGCATCGCCGGGGTCGTGCCCAGCGTCGCGAGTTATGCCGAGGGCTGCCGCTACCACCCGCGCTGCAGCGCGGCGCAGGCGCGGTGCCGGCAGGAGGCGCCGGTCGCGCAGGGGCAGGAGGGGCACCGCGTCGCCTGCCACTATCCGTCGCTGGAGGGCCGCGCAGATGCATGAATCGATCGCCCCACCGGCCGCGACGGCGCCGCTACTGGAAGTCACCCGCCTGACGCGTGTGTTCAGCAGCCGGGCCTCGCTGCTGGGGCGCCCGCGCACGCTGACCGCCGTCAGTGAAGTCGACCTGACGCTGCACCGGGGCGAGGTTACCGGCGTGGTCGGCGAATCCGGCTGCGGCAAGTCCACGCTGGCGCGGCTGGTACTGCGGCTGCTGGAGGCCACCAGCGGGCAGGTGCGCTTCGACGGCACCGACCTGGCGACGGTCCCCCCCGCGGCATTGCGCACGCTGCGCCGGCGCATGCAGATGGTGTTCCAGGATCCGTACTCCTCGATCGACCCGCGCTACAGCGTCCGCGATGCATTGCAGGAGCCCTTGCGCGTGCAGGGGCTGGCCGGCGCAGGAGCGGACGCGCGCGACCGGGTCGAGGCGCTGATGGCGATGGTCGGGCTCAACCCGGCGCTTGTTGACAGCTTCCCGCACCAGCTCTCCGGCGGGCAGAAGCAGCGCGTCGGCATCGCCCGGGCGCTGGCCCTGCAGCCGGACTTCCTGGTGCTCGACGAGCCGACCGCCTCGCTGGACGTGTCGATCCAGGCGCAGATCATCGCGCTGCTGGAGCAGCTGCAGCGCGAGCTCGGCCTGACCTACCTGTTCATCTCGCACGACCTGGGGCTGGTGCGCTACTTCTGCCGCCGCATCGTCGTGATGTACCTCGGACGCGTCGTCGAGATCCTGCCGCAGCCGCAGGCGGCACCCCGCCACCCCTACACCCGCGCGCTGATGGACAGCACCTTCGAGCCCGACCCGCGGGCCCGCCGGACCGTCAGGCTGCTGCAGGGCGAGATTCCCGATGCGTTCCATCTGCCGCCTGGGTGTGCCTACGCGGCGCGCTGCCCGCAGGCCTCCGAGCGCTGCCGCAGCGAGCGCCCGGCCCTGACGGCCGACGGCACGCACTGGCTGGCCTGCCACCACCCCCTGAACTGAGCCGCGGCACGACCGCGGCGCCCCACCGATGAAGCCCTTCCACGTCCTCACCGCCGAGTTCCTGCACGAGACCAACACCTTCAGCAAGCTGCCGACGACCCTGGCCAGCTTTGCCGAGCGCGGGCTGCTGTATGGCGACGAAGCCATCGCCGCCCGGCGCGACAACAACACCGAGCTCGGCGGCTTCCTCGAGGCCGGCCGCACCTACCGCTGGACCGTGACCCATGTGCTGAGTGCGCACGCGCAACCCGGCGGGCCGGTCACGCGCGAGGCCTTCGACACGCTGACGGCACCGATCATCGCCGCCGCGCAGAAGCATGCCGGCACGCTGGACGGCATCCTGCTCGGTCTGCACGGCGCGATGGTGCCGGACTTCTGCGACGACGGCGAAGGCGAACTGCTGCGCCGGCTGCGCGCGGTGCTGGGGCGGCGCATCCCGATCGGCATCACGCTCGATCCGCACGCGAACGTCAGCCGCGCGATGTGCGATCTGGCCGACATCCTGGTGTCCTTCAAGACCTACCCGCACACCGACATGCGGATGGCCGGCCGGCACGCCGGCGACATCCTGCAGCGCACGATGCGCGGCGAGATCCGCCCGGTCACGCTGCGGGTGACCCGGCCGATGCTGGAGGAGGCCAATGGCGGGCGCACGGATGTCGGGCCGATGGTCGAGCGCCTCGCACGGGCGCGTGCCTACGAGCAGCAGCCCGACGTGTTCGCCGTCAGCATCAACGGGGCCTTCCCGAATGCCGATATCGCCGAGGTCGGCGCCAGTGTCACGGTCACCGCGCAGGGCGACATGGCGCGCCATGCGGCCTTTGCGAGCGCGCTGGCGGATGACATCTGGGCCTGCCGCCACGACGCGATCAACCAGTTCCTCGGCGTGGACGCTGCCGCCGCGCGCTGCCGCGACTACCAGGCCGATGGCCGGGGCCCGATCATCGTCGCCGACTACGCCGACAACCCGGGCGGCGGCACCTACGGCGACTCGACGAACCTGCTGCGCGCGCTGCTGCAGGCCGGGGTGCAGGACGCCTGCTTTGCGCCGATCGTGGACCCGCAGACCGTGCAGCAGCTGCAGGCCCACCGGCCGGGCGAGGTGGTGCGCGTGCAGCTCGGCGGCAAGACCGACTCGCGCTTCGGCGGGGGGCCGCTGGCGCTGGACGTGACCTTGGTCGCCCTGCATCCGAGCGGCGACTACACCGGCAGCGGCGCGATGATCGGCGGCCTGCAGCGGTCCTGGGGGCCGCTGGCCGTGGTGCGCGCCGGGGGCATCGAGATCCTGGTCGTCACGGTGCGGGCCCAGATGCTGGACCTGCAGCAGTTGCTGACCTTCGGCATCGACCCGGCACGCAAGCGCGTGGTCGCGCTGAAGTCAATGCAGCATTTCCGGGCGGCGTTCGAGCCGATCGCCGGCGAGGTGATCGTCTGCGACAGCGGCGCGCTGTGCACGCTGGATTACGCGGTGTTGCCCTTCCAGAAGATTCCGCGGCCGATGTTTCCGCTGGACCGGGACTTCGACATTGCGCGCTGGCTGCACGACAACCACGACGGCGTGTATATTCCGGCTGCCCCTGTCATCCCGGCCACGTCCGCGGCATCGGCCGATGGCGCGAACCCCTGATTGAAGCCCCTTCCATGTCCGACAACACCCTCTTCGAACCCTTTTCGCTCGGCACCCTGACGTTGGCCAACCGCTTCGTCATGAACCCGATGACCCGCTGCCGCGCCGACGCCGATGGCGTGCCGACGCCGATCATGGCCACCTACTACGGGCAGCGCGCCAGCGCGGGGCTGATCGTGACCGAAGGCATTGCCCCCAGCGCCAACGGCAAAGGTTATGCCCGCATCCCCGGCCTGTGGACCGACGCCCAGGTGCAGGCCTGGAAGCCGGTGACGGCGGCGGTGCATGCACG
>JAEUOX010000215.1 GCA_016790475.1 Rhodoferax sp.
CTGGCTCCAGTGGATGCCGGGCTCGAAATCCAGGAACTGCCGTGCCAGGAACAGCCCGGTCGGCCGCCAGTGCAGCCACAGGTGGTAGCTGGCAAAACTCACCAGCATCGCGCGCATCCGGAAGTTCAGCCAGCCGGTGGCCAGCAGCGAGCGCATGCAGGCGTCGACCATCGGGTAGCCGGTGCGGCCGGCGCACCAGGCGGCAAACCGGGTGTCGTCCAAGCTGTCTTCGCGCAGGCCATCGCAGGCCCGTGCGAAGTTGCGGAATTCGATCGCCGGCTCGTCCTCCAGCTTCTGCATGAAGTGGCAGTGCCAGCGCAGCCGCCCGGCAAAGCCGCGCAGGGCATAGGCCATTCCGCGGTCGGCACTGCCGGCAATGGCGGCTTCCGTGGCCTGGTGCACCGTGCGCATCGACACCGAGCCGAAGGCCAGATGCGGGCTCAGCCGGCTGCAGCCCTCGGCTGCGCTGAGCGGGCTGGACAACGCACGCCGGTAATCGTGGCCGCGCCCGTGCAGGAAGCTGCGCAGCGTGGTGTGGGCGGCGCGCTCGCCCGCGGGTTGCAGCGTGCGGCCAGGGGATGCCAGGCCCAACTCGGCCAGCGTTGTCATTGGTGGCTGGTCCAGCGGTGCGGCGGGCTGCAGCCGGCCGGCCAGCTGCAGCTGCGGTGCGTCCATCCGGGCCTGCCAGCGCGCGGCCCAGCCGCTGCGGCTGCGCAGCCGGCGCACGACGCCGGTCTGCGCAAACTCCTGCCAGCGCAGACCCTGGCTACGGCACCAGGCGCCCACGGCCCGATCCCGGTCGTAGCTCCAGCCCGGGCCGGTTTCCTCATGGCTCAGCAGGTCTGTCCATCCCAGCACCGCCTGCAGCCGGGCCAGCACCTCGACCGCCGGCCCGCAGCGCACCAGCAGCGGCATGCCGCGCTGTGCCAGCCTGGCGCGCAGCTCGGCCAGGCAGCCGAGGGCGAACGCCACATGCATCGCGTCGCACTCCGGGCTGTGCAGCCAGTCCGGCTCCAGGATGAAGACGCCCGCCGCGTCGTCGCAGGCCTGCGCCGCCACCAGCGGCGCGTGGTCCT
>JAEUOX010000029.1 GCA_016790475.1 Rhodoferax sp.
ATCACGCTGATGTTCGGCTTCCAGTCCTGGGTGCAGGACTGCATGGACGCGGCCGGCTTCCGCGGCCTGAGCCCGATGGACATCCTGGTGCTGCATGCGGTGAACCACCGCGCGCGGGACCACCGGCAGGCCGACATCTGCCGCGTGCTGAACATCGACGACGCGCACCTGGTCGCCTATGCACTGAAGAAGCTGCTGGCGGCCGGACTGGTGAGCGCGCAGGCCAGCGGGCGCGAGCGTCGCTTCACGACCACGCCCGAGGGTGAGGCCGCCTGCCTGGCCTACCGCCGGGTGCGGGAGGACCATCTGGTGCCCAGCCTGGCCTGGGTGGCCGGCCGGGACGGTGCGCTGCGCGACGCCGCCGGCCTGATGGGTACGCTGACGGCGCTGTATGCGCAGGCGGGCCGGGGGGCGACCGCGTCCACCGCCGGGCAGGCCCGGCCGCCGCGGCTGCACACCAAGCGCTGACGGGGTCGCTCAGTCCGTGGTGCCGGGTGCCTCCGACGGCGGCTTCGCCCGTGGCGGACGCAGGGCCGGCCGCGCCAGGATCTCGATGTAGACGCCGGGCAACCCCTGCTGCGCCAACGCGTCCAGCCGGGCCTTCAGCGCATCGACCGGAACGGCCTCGGCCGTGTCCTGCGTCGCGCCGATGCGGCAGTCGAACGCCCAGATCTGCGCGCCTTCCGGCACGGGGCGGCGGCGTTCTCGCGCCAGGTACTTGCGGATGTCGTGCCGGACGGCGTCCAGCACGCGGTCACGGTGGCGGCCTTCGACGGTGAGCGGAAAATTCTTGCGCATGGTCGATGGTAGCGCTTGCTACAGTGCAGGCTGATCCATCCTCAGGAGGCGACATGGCGCAATCATCCGTCTGGGCCGGAAAGGTGCTGGCGCTGGTCAAGGGCGGCAACACCCCGGCAGCCATCGCGCAGATCAAGGTGGCGCCGAGCGTGAAGGACCTGCTGGCCTTCAAGAAGGCGCTGGCCGCCGCGCAGCTGGCCGGGCGCTGGCGGGATCTCGATGCGGCGGTGGACGACAACCTGGCGCTGCTGGCGGCGCCGCGGCTGCACCGGGCGCCTTGAACTGTCGTGAATCATGCGCAGGGCTAAAACGCCTCCAGCGCCTTTTCGGTTGCAGCAACCAGCCCTTTCAGAAACGTGATGGCCTTGTCGAGCTCGTCCCGTTTCACAAGATGCGGGTTGGGAGGCCCATCCGTCGGCGCCTTCGAGCGATGAACAACCTCGCCGCGCTTAATGATCAGCCCGTCCAGCATCTTGCGAGCGCTCGCAGGGTCATGGTTGGACCAGCGCCAACCTTCCGTGACATCGACATCCAGGAACTCCACAAAGAGCCGCTTCACCTTTTCCGACGATGGGTTGTGCAACTGTTTTAGTTCCAGCGTAAGCCTACGATCCATGAAGCTACCAATCCGGCTGCCATTGAGTACGCGCAATTGTGCGTCGACGCTCTCTCGGATCCGATCCTCTATGTAGGTCTCCCAAGCGGTGAGCGCCATGACCAACCCCGCACGCTTCACCACCTCCAAACTGTCCGGGTTCTTGACTGTGGCCTTGACGCTGTCGAAATGGGTCAGAAGATAGTTCGCGTCTTCGATGGAGTTCTCGAAAGTCAATGCGGATCGGGACATGGCCTGTCGGTGGGTTGTTATTTCCACCATCATAGGTCCGTGCAGGGCATCAACCGATCGCCCTCGCTGGCTCGAACTACTGAATCAGGCCGGCAAAAACAATACCATCCTCCTGATAGCGTCGGCTACCTGCGAGCCCGGGATCAGTGGTCCCGCAACAACCGAAAGTTCAGCAGCCGCGTCGCAATGAACGTCTCCGCCAGGAAGCACAGCAACGCCGCCAGAAAACACCCGACCCCGGCCAGGAAGCCGACGACCGCCCCGCGCCCGCTCTGGAAGCCGGTCATCTCGCCGACGAACAGCAGGATGATCGTCAGGCCGATCAGGAACGCGCAGCAGGTCAGCAGCGCGATGCAGCCGTTGGCCAGGCGGCCACGGCGGCGCAGTTCGCGCAGCTCGTGCACCGCCTGCGCCAGGTACTCGGCATCGGTCGCGGTGCGGGCCCGCTCCTCGACCAGCCGCGCGCGGTCGATGATGCGGGCCAGCCGGCCGGCGACGGCGCCGATCATGCCGGCCACCGCGGTCAGCAGGAACACCGGCGCCACCGCCAGCTGGATGCCGTGGGTGATGGTGTCGGAGTCCAGCGGGAGGGCCATGCGCGGATGGTAGCTGCGGGGGCTGGCCTCAGTGGCCGGTCACCGGGGCGGGCGCAGACGGCGCGGCCGGCGGCGCCTTGCGGAATAGCCGCACCAGCCCCTGCACCGCATCGTCCACATAGGTGAACAGCACCGGGATCACCAGCAGGCTCAGGAAGGTGGACGTGATCAGGCCGCCGATCACGACAATGGCCATCGGCGAGCGGAAGCTCGGGTCCGTGCCCCAGCCCAGCGCGATCGGCATCATGCCTGCGCCCATCGCGATCGTGGTCATGACGATCGGGCGGGCGCGCTTGTGGCAGGCGTCCAGCACGGCTTCCAGGCGGGTCATTGCGCGGTCGCGACGGGCCATGATCGCGTACTCGATCAGCAGGATGGAGTTCTTCGTCGCGATGCCCATCAGCATGATCAGGCCGATCATCGAGGGCATGGACAGCGCGGTCTGCGTGATGAACAGCGCCAGGATCGCGCCCGGGATCGATAGCACCAGCGCGCCCAGGATCGTGGCTGGCTGCACGAAGTCCTTGAACAGCAGCACCAGCACGATGTAGATGCACAGCACGCCGGTCAGCATGGCCAGGCCGAAGCTGTTGAACAGCTCGGTCATCGCCTCGGCGTCGCCCACGGTGGTCTGCGTCACGCCCGGCGGCAGGTTGCGCAGGCTGGGCAGCGCCAGCGCCAGCGCCTGGATCTCGCCGAGCGGCTGCTGGTTGAGCTCGATCTCGAAGTTGATGTTGCGCTGGCGGTCGTAGCGGTCGATCTGGGCCGGGCCGCTGTCGATCGCGAAGCTCGCGACATTGCCCAGCTGTACCGGCCCCCGGCTGCCGGGCACGGCAAGCCGGGACAGCAGGTCCAGGTCGGTGCGGGCGTCGGCCTGCAGCTTGACGACGACCGGCACCTGGCGTTGCGACAGGTTCAGCTTGGCCAGGCCCTGGTCGTAGTCGCCGGCGGTGGCGATGCGCAAGGTTTCGGCGATCGCGGCGGACGTGACGCCGAGGTCGGCGGCGCGCGCGAAGTCCGGCCGC
>JAEUOX010000042.1 GCA_016790475.1 Rhodoferax sp.
CATCGTGCAGTCGCTGCCGCAGCGCACGCACCACACGACGCACTCGGTGGCCAACGTGCTGATCGAGCTGGACCCGCAGGACGATGCGCGGGCCCAGGCCGAGTCCTACGCGATCGCCTACCTGCGGCGCACCGACGCGGCTGGTGCGGAGTGGCTGGACTTCTTCTCCGGGCGTTATGTCGACCGCTTCGAGCAACGGGACGGCCACTGGCGCATCGCCGACCGCGTCGTCGTGCACGACTGGTCGACGTCCACCCGGCTGGATGCCGGCAACAGCTTTCATCTGCCGATGGAGGGCTTCACGCAGGGGCTGCGCGGCTTCGCGGACCGGGTCTACCAGGGCCGCCGCTGAGAGGCCCCCCGGGCCGGCCCCTGCCGTCAGGCGATCCGCCGGTCAGGGAATCTCCGCGGTGAACGCCGCCTCGACCCGCATGCCGGCCTGCAGCGTCACGCCGTAGGCCCGGCGCACGACCGGGTGCGTGCCCATGTATTCCTTCCAGACCTCGTTGACCGCCGGAATGTCGGCCAGCACATCCTGCAGGTACAGCCGGGCGGTGCAGATCGCACGCTTGTCCACGCCCGCCGCCTGCAGCAGCACGTCGAGCTGGCGGAACGCCTCGCGCATCTCGGCCGCCGCGCCGCCAGGCACCGGCGTGTTCTGTCCGTCGGGAATGCCGGTCACGACGGCTTCGAAGGTGCGTCCGCCGTGGACCACGGCCGAGCTGATCGGGAAGGTGGTGCTGGAATCGATGAATTGCATGGGGGCTCCGTGCAGTGGGTGAAAGCCCGTGATCCTAACCAAGCGCCGCAGTCCGCGCCATCTATGATCGTCCGCATGCACCTGCCGAACCCTGTTGCGCCGTTGCTGGAGACGGCCTGATGCTGGCGCGTCTGCAGCAGACCATCGTGCTCGGCTTGCTGGCGCTGCTCGGAGCCTGGCTGCTGGCCATGCGGCACGCGCCGCTGTGGCTGGTGGCGGTCGGCGTGCTGGGCCTGGCCTGTGCCCATGCGGTGGTGCTGGCGCTGGAGTTCCTGCTGATGCACCGCGTGAACCGCGCGGACCCGGCCCCGCGGGCGACCGGCCGCGAGCTGCTCCGCGCCTGGGTGGCGGAATCCCTGACGGCGCCCCGGGTGTTCCTTTGGCAGCAGCCGATGCGCTCGCGCCGCTGGGCGGACCACCTGCCGGCCACACCTTCCGGCCAGCGCGGCGTGGTGTTCGTGCATGGCTTCGTCTGCAACCGCGGCCTGTGGAACCCCTGGATGCAGCGCCTGCAGCGCCAGGGCCGGACCTTTTGCGCAGTCAACCTGGAGCCGGTATTCGGGTCGATCGACGACTATGTGCCGCTGATCGATTCCGCGGTGCAGCGGGTCACGGCGGCCACCGGTCTGCCCCCGGTAGTGGTGTGCCACAGCATGGGCGGGCTGGCGGTGCGGGCCTGGCTGCGAGACCGGCATGCCGACACGCGGGTCGCCCACATCGTGACGCTGGGCAGCCCGCACCACGGCACCTGGCTGGCGCGCTTCAGCTTCGTGCCGAATGCGCGGCAGATGCGCACCGACAGCCGCTGGCTGGCGCAGCTGCGTCGGGACGAGCCGCCGCAGCGCGCGGCGCGCTTCACCTGCTACCACTCCGCCTGCGACAACATCGTGTTCCCGGCGTCCAGCGCGACGCTTCCGGGCGCCCGCAACCGGCTGCTGCACGGCGTGGCGCATGTGGACATGGCCTTCGAGCCGGGCGTGATCGACGCGGTGCTGGCCGGGCTGGACCTGCCGGATGGCGGCCCCCCGGGTAATCCCGAGGGGGAGCCCTCCAAACTGCCCCGCCCGGTGGCTGGAATGCCCGCCAGCGGGTAAGCTGTGGGGTCTTGTCGCTCCCAGGGTTCGACCCTGCCCCAGCCATGAACGATTTCACCTACGGCCTTGCGCAGAATCTGCAGCAGGCGCTGGACCAGCAACGCCAGGCCTACCTGGCGCACCCGGTGCCCACGCTGCAGGAGCGCATTGCAGACCTGCGCACGCTGCAGCGCTTCGTGCGCGAGCACAAGGACGCGCTGTGCGACGCGATCAGCGCCGACTACGGCCACCGCTCGCGCCACGAGACGCTGCTGGCCGAGATCGTGCCGGCGGTCGATGGCATCGACCATGTCATCCGGCACCTGCGGCGCTGGATGCGGCCGCAGCGGCGCAGTGTCGACCTGCGCAGCTTCTTCGGGGCGCGCAACCGCGTGATTCCGCAGCCGCTGGGTGTCGTGGGCGTGATCGTCCCCTGGAACTTTCCGATCAATCTGAGCATGGTTCCGCTGACCTACATCTTCGCGGCCGGCAACCGGGCCATGGTCAAGATGAGCGAGAACTCGCGCGCGCTGAGCCTGCTGCTGATCGAGCGCATGCCGGCCTACTTCCCGCCCGAGAAGCTGCAGTTCTTCGAGGAGACCGGCGGCGTGGGCATCGCGTTCTCGAAGCTGCCCTTTGACCACCTGCTGTTCACCGGCTCCGGCACCACCGGGCGCGCCGTGATGGCCGCCGCAGCCGAGAACCTGTGCCCGGTCACGCTGGAACTCGGCGGCAAGTGTCCGGCCATCGTGTGCGACGACTTCCCGTTGCAGCAGGCGGCCGAGCGCATCCTGTTCGTGAAATACCTCAACGCCGGCCAGATCTGCACCTCGGTCGACCACCTCTGGCTGCCGACGGCCCAGGTCGACGCCTTCGTGCAGGCCGCGCAGGCCCTGCTGCCGGTGCGTTACCCGAGCATCGCGTCGACCGACTACACCTCCATCATCGACCAGCGGTCGTTCGATCGCCTGTGCGAGGCGCTGGAGGATGCGCGGGCCCGTGGCGCCCGCGTGGTGCAGCTGGTGCCCGGGCCGGCCTTCGATGCGGCCACGCGCAAGATCGCGCCCTGCATCGTGCTCGACGCGCCGCCCGACAGCATCCTGTGGCAGCGCGAGATCTTCGGCCCGATCCTGCCGATCCGCGGTTACACGCAGCTCGAGACGGTGGTCGACGCGGTCAACGCCGGCCCGCGCCCGCTCGCGATCTACCCGTTCAGCCACGATGCGCGGACCGTGCAGATGCTGCTCGACCGCGTGATGTCGGGCGGCGTGTCGGTGAACGACGCCTTGTTCCATGTCGGCCAGCACGACCTGCCTTTCGGTGGTGTGGGTGCCTCCGGCATGGGCCACTACCACGGCCGCGAGGGCTTCGACACCTTCTCCAAGCTGCGCCCGGTGTTCTACCAGGCGCGCTTCTCGACGATGAAGTTCATGATGCCGCCCTACGGCAAGCTGGCCGACCGGCTGCTGGCCTTCCTGGTGCGCTGACACCGCGCCCCGAACCGCGCCCGCAGGAGACCCGCGCATGCAGCAGCTGTCCGGCCTCGACGCCACCTTCCTGTATCTGGAGACCCCCGAGATGCCGATGCATGTCGGCGCCCTGCACATCTTCGAGATGCCGCCAGGCTACCGCGGCAGCTATCTGCGCGACCTGCGCCGCCACCTGGAAAGCCGCCTGCCGATCATCCCGGTGATGCGCAAGCGGTTGTGGTGGATGCCGCTGAACCTGGCCAACCCGGCCTGGGTGGATGCAGTCCCCGATCTGCGCGCCCATGTCGTCGAGGTGAAGCTGCCGCGCAGCGCGCGCACCGGCGACGGGCTGGCCGAACTCGAGGCAGCCGTGAGTGACCTGCACCCGGTCCTGCTGGACCGCAAGCGCCCGCTGTGGAAGATGCATGTGCTGACCGGTCTGGCCCCGACGGCCGAGGGCTGCAAGCGC
>JAEUOX010000168.1 GCA_016790475.1 Rhodoferax sp.
CAAGGCGTGTGGGTTTGCGGTTGCGTCGCCCAAGGCGTGTGGGGGCCCGGTGCGGCGCTTCGGTGGGGCGGTCGGCGCTGAACGCGCCGACTTCCCGTCGGTGCTCGGGCTTGCGGCCCCATCGCGCAACTCGCTACGCGCCCTGCGGGCGCTGCGCTCGGACAAGCGCGATGAGTCAGTTGACGAACGCGCTTCGCGCTGGGCCGCAAGCCCTCCGCTCCTCGGCGCCCCACAGGCGCGCCGCACCGGGCCCCCACACGCCTTGGGCGACGAGCTTCTGGTGGGCGGTGGCTTTCACGCGGTGCGCCATTTCGGCAACGATTCGCAGTAGCAGGCGTTGCGCCCAGGCTTCTGCAATGCGGCCCGGCTGGCGCGCCGAAGGTCAGGACTACCCTTTGCCACAACAGAGCGTCACGGCAGGCGCAGCCTGGTGGGGGCGATTTGGCGGCTTGCCGAGGAACGCAGCCGCGGGGCGGTGCGCGCAGCGCACTTCGTACTCTGACTCATCGCGCTTGTCCGAACGCAGCGCCCGCAGGGCGCGTAGTGAGTTGCGCGATGCGCCCCGGCGGCGAGTACCGCAGGTTGTCGGCGCGTTCAGCGCCCGACCAAGCCGCCTATGAGCCCCCACCGGGCTGCACCTGCCGCGACGCGCGCCAACGCCAACGGAGCCCCGGCCAGTTGTGCCAACGCCAACGTCAAAGGAGGTGAGACTCAATCCCGAGGCCGGAAGCTGATTTCCAGAACCGAGGGAACGCGCCCATCGACGTCCCGCGGCAGGGTCTCCGTCTTGGCAATGGCCTTGAGCACAGCGTCGTCCCAGGACTTGATGCCACTGCTCTTGGTGAGCCTGCTCCCCACGATCGTGCCGTCGGGTGAGGTGCGCACTTCGACGATGGCCTCCGGGTTGGTGGCGAGTGTCTCGGTGTAGACGATGTTCGGCTTGATCTTCGCGATCAGCCGGCCGCCGTAGCTGGCTGACGGGCCGGAGGACTGCACCGCGGTGCCGGTGGAGGATGGCGTGCCAGCGCTGCCCGCGAGGCCGGCCATGCGCTGCAGGTTCGCGCGGCGCTGTTCCTCCAGGCGGCGCGCCGCCTCCTGCTCGGCGCGGGCGTCCTCCTTGCGCCGGGCGGCGTCGGTGGCCTGTTTGCGCTGGGCCTCCTGGGCGGCGCGCTCCTTGGCGGCTGCGGCGAGGCGCTTCTCCTGCTCGCGCTTCTGCTGCTCCTGCTGCTCGAGCGCGCGGCGCTGGCGCTCGCGCTGTTCGGCTGCCTGCTGTTTCTCCTTTTCCTTCTCCTTCTGCAGGCGTTGCCGCTCCCGTTCCTGCACGATCTGGGGATCTGGTGTGCGCGGTGTCTCCGCAGCAGGTGGCGGAGGCGGTGGTGCCTGTGCGACCGGCGGAGCTGGTGGTGGCGGCACCGGTGCCGGCGGCGGGGCGGCCTGCTGGGGGATCGCGGACCACAACTCGGCCTGCGCGCTGACGATCTCCGGCGACTGGCGCCAGTGCAGGCCCCAGGTCAGCGCGGCCAGCAGCGCCGCATGGGCCAGGATCGCCAGGCCCAGCGCACGGATCAGGCCGGGCGTGGGGGGCGGGAGGAACTCCAGCCGGTCGATCGCGCCTGCGGCCATCAGCGGGACTCCCGGACGCGCGGCGCGGCGCAGGCAGGGGGCGGGCAGACGGGCAGGGGGATCACGGTCGCCGGGTCCGCATCAGGGCGCCAGTTGCACCGACAGGCCGACACGCTGCACGCCGGCCCGCTGCAGCGTGTCCATGACCTTGACGACCACCTCGTAGCGCACGTTGCGGTCGGCGCTGATCACGACGGCGGCATTGCTGGCGCCGGCCTGGGCCTTCTTCACGGCGGCGGCCACGTCGCGCAGCGTGGTCTTGTTGCTGCGGTCCTGCAGCTTGAGCTCCAGCGATTCGTCCCGACCGACGACGACCTGCACCACCAGGTCCGGTTGCTTGGCCGCCTTGCCGACGCTGGGCAGGTCGATCACGCTGGGGGCAATCAGCGGCGCCGTGACCATGAAGATGATCAGCAGCACCAGCATCACGTCGATGAACGGGACCATGTTGATCTCGTTCATGGCCCGGCGTCCCCGGCCGCGATGCACCATGGCAGGCATGGCGGCCTCCCTCAGCGCCCCGAGGCCGCCTGGGCCCCGACGTTGCGTTGCAGGATGTTGGAGAACTCCTCGATGAAGGTCTCCAGCCGGATCGCGATGCGGTCGATGTCCCGCGCGAAGCGGTTGTAGGCCACCACCGCCGGAATCGCGGCGAACAGTCCGATCGCGGTGGCGACCAGCGCCTCGGCGATGCCGGGTGCGACCGTTGCCAGCGTCACCTGCTGCAGGTTCGCCAGCCCGGTGAAGGCGTGCATGATGCCCCAGATCGTGCCGAACAGGCCGACATACGGCGAGACCGAGCCGACCGAGGCCAGGAAGGACAGGTTGGACTCCACCTCGTCCATCTCGCGCTGGAAGCTGGCCCGCATCGCGCGGCGCGCGCCGTCCATCAGCGTGCCGGTATCCGTGATGCGCCGCTCGCGCAGCTTCTGGAACTCGCGCATGCCGCTGGCGAAGATGCGCTCCATCGCGCCGGACTGGTGGGTGTTCTTGGTGGCGGCGGCGAACAGGTCATTGAGGCTGGTGCCGGACCAGAAGTCGCGTTCGAAGCTGTCGTTCAGCGACTTGAGCCGGCGGATCGCGAACAGCTTGCGGAAGATGGCCGCCCAACTGGCCACCGAGACGAGCAGCAGCAGCAGCATCACCGCCTGCACCACCAGGCTGGCATTCAGCACGAGATGCAGGATCGACAGGTCTTGGTTCATGGCTGCATGGCTTTCAATACGGCGGCCGGGATTCTCGCAGGCCGCATTCCCTGTTCCAGGACCCATCCGATGCGGATGCTGGCCTCGCACAGCAGTTCACCGCCAGGCTCCGGGCCGCGGTGGGCCTGCTGGCCGATTGTCAGCGACGCGCGGCCGATCTCCAGGGGCCAGGCTGTAACAGTCAGTTGCTCGTCCAGCCGGGCCGGGCGGTGGTAGAGCACCCGCGTTTCGCTGACGACGAACATGCCGCCGGTCTCGGCGCGCAGCGCCTGCTGGCCGATGCCCAGGCTGCGCAGCCATTCGGTGCGCGCGCGCTCGAAGTACTTCAGGTAGTTCGCGTAGAAGACGATCCCGCCGGCGTCGGTATCTTCCCAGTACACCCGCACCGGCCAGGCGAAGCAGCCCGCGGGTGCGGCTCCAGGCGCCTTCATGCGAGCAGTTGCGCCAGGCGCTGCACCGATTCGCGCAGCACGTCCATCGAACTCGCGCTGGAGAAGCGCACGAAGCGGGCGGTGTCCGCCTGGCCGAAATCCCGCCCTGGCGTCACCGCCAGATGGGCGTGCTCCAGCAGCGCGAATGCGAACTCCCAGCTGTCACGGCAACCCAGCCGGGCGCAGGCGGCGGAGCAGTCTGCCCAGGCGTAGAACGCGCCGTCCGGCATCACCGGCACCCGCAGCCCGATCTGCTCCAGGGCCGGCACGAAGTAGTCGCGACGGGCCCGGAACTCCGCCCGCCGGCTTTCATAGGTGGCCAGGCTGTCCGTCTCGAAGCAGGCCAGGGCCGCATGCTGGGCCACCGTGCTCGGGCAGATGAAGAGGTTCTGCGCGATGCGCTCGATCACCGGCACCAGCGCCTCCGGCACCACCAGCCACCCGAGGCGCCAGCCGGTCATGCTGAAGTACTTGCTGAAGCTGTTGATGCTGATGACCTGGTCGTCCAGCGCCAGTGCGGTCTGCCCGAAATGGGCATCAAAGCTCAGCCCGAGGTAGATCTCGTCGACGATCGTCAGCCCGCCGCGCTGCTGCACCAGCCCGTGGATGCGCCGCAGCTCCTGCGGGTCGATCGAGGTGCCGGTGGGGTTGGAGGGCGAGGCCAGCAGCACGCCGCGAGTGCGCTGGCGATGCCAGGCGTCCTGCACCCGGTCGGCGCTGAGCTGGAAGCGCTCGGCGGCGGTGGCTGGCAGCAGTACCGCCTGGCCGCCGGCGGCCGCGACGAACTGCCGGTTGCAGGGGTAGCTGGGATCGGGCATCAGGATCTCGTCCTGCGGGTCGATCAGTGCCAGACAGGCCATCTGCAGCGCGGCCGACGCACCGGCCGTCACGACGATGCGGGAGGCCGGCACCTGGACCCCGAAGCGGGTGGCATACCAGCCGCTGATGCGCTCGCGCAGGGCCGGCAGCCCGGTGGCCGCGGTGTATTGCGTGCGGCCGTCGCGGATCGCGCGCTGTGCGGCCTCCTGCACGGCGGGCGGCGCGGTGAAGTCCGGTTCGCCGATGTTCAGATGCAGCACCGGCCGGTTCGCCGCCGCAGGCGTTGCCGCGAGCGCGGCCGCCGCCTTGCCGACCTCCATCACATAGAACGGGTCGATGCGCCGGGCACGTTCCGAGATGCGCATGGCGCCGGTCCTGGCAGAAGCGATCAGCCGCGCTCGCGCGGTGCTGCGCGGTCCGCCGCGACCTCGGCGGCCCGCAGCCGGGGCGCCAGCTTGTTCAGCACGCCGTTCACGTACTTGTGACCGTCGGTGCCGCCAAACTCCTTGGCCAGTTCGATGCTCTCGTTGAGCACGACGCGCCACGGGATCTCCAGGCAGTGGCTGAATTCGTAGGCGGCGATCCACATCACCGCATGCTCGATCGGCGAGATCTCCTCGATCCGGCGGTCCAGCAACGGCACCAGCAAGGCGTCCAGCGCCGGGGCCTCGGCAACGCAGCCCGTCAGCAGCGCGTCGTAGTGGGCCACGTCGCACTTGCTGAAGCCGGCGAGATCCCGCGTGAACAGGTCGATGTCGGCCAGCGCATTGCGCCCGACCAGATGCTGGTAGAGGGCCTGCAGACCGAACTCGCGCGAGCGGCTGCGCGCGGACTTGCTGGCCGCCTTGCGGGCGCCGGTGCTGGTGAGCCCGGTCCGCGACTGGCGCGGCGGGCGGCTGCCCGGCGTGCGCGGGGCTTCCGGGGGCAGGCCGCCCCCCTGCGGTGGCGTGTCCGGCAATGTCATGCGAGCGTCTCCAGCAGCAGCGCCATCTCGACAGCCACGCGGGCGGCGTCGCGGCCCTTGTCTTCCTGGCGGGCCACGGCCTGGGCCAGGTTCTCGGTCGTCAGGATCGCGTTGGCCACCGGCAGCTGGTAGTCCAGCGCGACGCGCGTGACACCAGCGCCGGATTCATTGGCCACCAGCTCGAAATGGTAGGTTTCGCCGCGGATGATGCAGCCCAGCGCGATCAGCGCGTCGTACTTGGCGGACTCCGCCATCGCCTGCAGCGCGACCGGCACCTCCAGGGCGCCCGGCACCTGGACATGGTCCACATGGGCATCGGCGACCCCGAGCCGCCGGAGTTCGTCCTTGCAGGCCTGGGCCAGTGCGTTCGTGATGTCGGCATTGAAGCGGGCCTGGACGATGCCCAGCCGCAGCTTCTTGCCATTCAGGCGGTCATCGCCCGATGGGAGGGTTCCCTTGTCAGCGCCAAACATGTGTCAGTGGTTTCCGTGGTTCCAGAAGATGAATGCGTCGCGGCGGCAGCCGCTCAGTGGGGCAGGTAGCCCGCGATCTCGAGCCCGTAGCCGACCACGCTGGGCATGCGCCGCGGGTTGCCCATCAGCTGCATGCGGTGCACACCGCATTCGCGCAGGATCTGCGCGCCGACGCCGTAGGTGCGCAGATCCATGCGGCCGCGCTGCGGGCCATGGCTGGCCTGGGCCGTGCCCTCGAACTGCGCCAGCAGCTGGGCGGCGGACTCGCCGCAGTTGAGCAGCACGATCACGCCGCGGCCCTCGGCGGCGATGCGCGCCAGGCAGGTGTCCAGGCTCCAGGAGTGCATCGCGCGGTTGACCTCCAGCACGTCGAGCACCGACAGCGGCTCGTGCACCCGCACCGGTATCACGTCCTGGGCGGACCAGCTGCCCCGCACCAGCGCCAGGTGGATGCCCTGCCCGGGCTTGTCGCGGAAGGCATGCGCGGTGAACTCGCCGCTGGCGGTGCGCAGCGGGCGGGTGCCCAGGTGTTCGATCAGGGACTCGACGCGGCTGCGGTGCTCGATCAGGCTGGCGATCGTGCCGATCTTCAGCCCGTGCTCCGCGGCGAACAGCTGCAGGTCCGGCAGCCGGGCCATCGTGCCGTCGTCCTTCATGATCTCGCAGATCACGGCGGCCGGAGAGCAGCCGGCCATGGCCGCCAGGTCGCAGCCGGCTTCGGTGTGGCCGGCCCGCATCAGCACACCCCCATCCACCGCCTGCAGCGGGAAGATGTGGCCGGGCTGGACCAGGTCCTCCGGGCGGGCGTTCGCCGCGACCGCGGCCTGCACGGTGCGGGCGCGGTCGGCGGCC
Organism: Rhodoferax sp.; assembly: GCA_016790475.1. Lineage (GTDB taxonomy): Bacteria > Pseudomonadota > Gammaproteobacteria > Burkholderiales > Burkholderiaceae_C > CAISIP01. The sequence goes on from JAEUOX010000168.1 coordinate 6,368, forward strand.
GAGATGCCGGTCGTGACACCCTCGGCGGCCTCGATCGACACTGTGAAGGCCGTGCCCTTCTTGTCGCCGTTGCGCACGGTCATCGGTGGCAGCTGCAGCCGCTCGCAGGTCTGGCGCGTCAGCGTCAGGCAGATCAGGCCGCGGCCGAAACGGGCCATGAAGTTGATGGCGGCGGCGTCGACATGGTCCGCGGCCAGGATCAGGTCGCCTTCGTTCTCACGGTCTTCCTCGTCGACCAGGATCACCATGCGGCCGGCGCGCAGCTCGGCAACGATGTCCTCCACCGGCGAGATCGGCGCCGGCACCAGCGTGCTGTTCATGGGTTTCCTTGGGGTTGGGCGGGAGCAGGGGTGCCAAGCATGCGCTCGACATACCGTGCGATCAGGTCGATCTCCAGGTTCACCGGGTCGCCAGCCGCCAGCTGTCCCAGCGCGGTGTTCTGCACCGTGTGGGGAATCAGGTTGATGCTGATGACGCAAGCGTCCGGCAGGTCGGTGACGCGGTTGACGGTGAGGCTGACGCCATTGACGGTGATCGAGCCCTTGGTGGCCAGGTAGCGGGCCAGCGTGGACGGGATCGTCAGCAGCAGCTCCCAGCTCTCGCCGACCTGTTCGAAGCGCTGCACCGCGCCGACGCCGTCGACATGGCCGGACACGATGTGGCCACCCAGGCGGTCGTTCGCACGCAGCGCCTTCTCCAGGTTGACCGGCCCGGGGCGGTCCAGGGCGGCGGTGCGGGCCAGCGATTCGGCCGAGATGTCGATGCAGAACCGGGCCTGGGCCGGGTCGACCTGGGTGACCGTCATGCAGGCGCCGTTCAGCGCGATGCTGTCCCCGAGCCCGACGTCGTCCAGATAGTGGGGGGGAGCCTGCAGGGTCAGGCGCTTGCCGTGACTGGAAGAGCTGCCGAGGGCGTCGACGGCGGCGATGCGCCCGACGCCGGTGATGATTCCGGTGAACATGGCTGCATTTTCGCCGAGTTTGCAGTGCCCCCGCCGCGCGCCAACTAAAACGCGTCGCGGCCCTGCAGGCGGGCGATCACGCGCAGGTCCTCCCCGACCATCGTGACGGACTGCATCTGCAGGTCGATCGCGTCCTCCAGGCGCACCAGGGGGCCGAAGGCGGCCATCGCGCGCCCCTGGCCGATCAGGCGGGGTGCCAGATACACGAGCAGCTCGTCCACCAGGCCCTCGCGCAGCAGGGATCCGTTGAGCTTGTGGCCGGCCTCGACATGCAGTTCGTTGACCCCCTGGCTGGCCAGGTGTCGCATCAGGCCCGGCAGGTCCACCTTGTCGCCGGGGCCGGGCAGCTGGTGCACGCTGGCGCCGCGCTGCTGCAGCATCGCCGTGCGCTCCGGGTGCGGCACGGCACCGTAGATCCACACCGGGCGGCCCGGCAGGAACAGCTGCGCGTCCGCCGGCGTTTCGAGGTGGCTGTCGACGACGACCAGCGGGGGCTGGTGCGGACAGAGGGCGAGGCGTACGTCAAGACGGGGGTTGTCCTCGCGCACGGTGCCGATGCCGGTCAATACGGCGCCGGCCCGGGCCCGCCAGGCATGGCCGTCCGCACGTGCCGGCGCGCCGGTGATCCACTGGCTGGCGCCGTTGTCCAGCGCCGTCCGGCCGTCCAGCGAGGCCGCCACCTTGAGCCGCACCCAGGGCGTGCGCCGCACCATGCGGCTGAAGAACCCCAGGTTCAGTTCCCGGGCCTCGGCGGCCAGCAGGCCGACATCGACCTGCACGCCGGCGCTGCGCAGCCGTGCGAAGCCCTGGCCGGCCACCAGCGGGTTCGGGTCCGCCAATGCCGCGACGACCCGTGCCACCCCGGCGGCCACCAGCGCATCGCAGCAGGGTCCGGTGCGGCCCTGGTGGGCGCAGGGCTCCAGCGTGACATAGGCGGTGGCGCCTTGCGTGGCATGGCCGCGGGCCTGCGCGTCGCGCAGTGCCATGATCTCGGCGTGCGCCTGGCCGGCCGCCTGCGTGTGGCCGCTGCCGATCATCCGGCCGCCGGCATCGGTCAGTACGCAGCCGACCCGGGGATTGGGCTCGCTCAGGCCGATGGCGCCGTGCGCCAGACGCAGGGCCTCGCGCATGCAGGGCAGATCGTGCTCGGAAGCTTGTTCCAAGGGGGCTCCGGTCCGGGGGGTCATCAGCGCAGCGGGGTGTACTGCGGCATCGGGTACTTCTCGTAGGGGTACTTCAGCCAGGTGCCCTCGGTGATCGTGTAGGCGACCTTGCCGAACTGGGTGCCGGTGCGGGCCGGGTAGATGCGTCCGAGCACCCAGATCGGCAGGTGATCCATGTTGCGCGGCATCGGGTTCTTCAGCACGACCAGCACCATCTGGTTGGCCGGCGGCGACGGGCGGTGGATGCAGGCGCCGTAGTACGGCACCAGCAGGATCGTGCGGGAGGTGCCCTCGCCTGGCTCCAGCAGGATCGGGTAGCCCGTCATCCGTACCGGGTTGTCGTCGGCGAATGTGACGGACGGTGCGGCATCCCATTCCCGGCGGATGCGCTCCATGGCCTGCACCGCACGCGGGTCGCTGTCGCCGAGAGCGCCCACGTCGAGCTGATCGAGGAGTTTGCCCGGGTTGAAACCGGGCGGGGAGAGTTCGTTCCAGCGCAGGTCTCGCACGCCAGGGGGCGGCTTGGGCACCGACAGCCGGCGGGCTTCCTCGATCCGGGCACGCATGTTCTCGACGGCGCTCTGGGCCGGGAACACGGTGGCGTCGGCGCGCGTGGCTCCCAGCGCCAGCGCGCCGGCGCCCAGCAGCAGCTGGCGGCGCGGCCAGGAACTCGGGCAGTCTGCGAGCGTGTCCATGATGCCGATTCTGGACCGAGCGGCAGCCGGTCGCGTGCCGCCTGGCGGCCCGGCGCGACCGTTCATCGTCCGGGGCTGCCGTCCGGGCCGGGCTTGCGGTAGTCTGTCGGCATGAATCCTCGACGTAATGCGCAAGCGGGAGTCACGATCATCGAACTGGTGATCGTCGTGGCCGTGGGTGCGGTGCTGGCCGCGATCGCGATCCCAGGGCTGCGCGACACGCTCAACAGCACCCGGCAGACCACCGCGCTGGGGCTGCTGATGAGCGACCTGAACCAGGCGCGCAATGAGGCGATCAAGCGCAATGTGCGGGTTTTGGTGTGTGCGAGCAATAACGCTGCGACGGATTGCTCCGGCAGCACCAACTGGCGGGGTGGTTGGCTGGTTTGTTTCGAGGGCAATGTTGCAAACCAATGCGGCGCGAGCGCCCCGTTGGCGGTCCCCCCAATCATTAACCCTATCATCGCCCGCCCGCCCCTGACCGATAGCCTCACGCTCACCGCCTCTGCGGCGGTGATCCGCTTCAACCCGAACAGCTCGTCCACCTCGGGCACGCTGACGCTGGGTGGCACCTGGTCGGGTGCCCCCAACCGCGTCGCGACCGTGGCGGTGACGGGTTTCATCTCCAAGTGACAGGCAGGCGGCCTTCATGAACATCCAAGCATCCATCCGGCCGGCGAGGCCTGCCGGCGCGCAGTCCGGCTTCTCGATGATCGAGATCCTGGTCACGCTGGCCATCATCTCGCTGGCGCTGCTGGGGACCGCCGGCCTGCAGGCCTACTCGATGAAGCTCAACCAGGGCGGCCAGTTCCGCACCCAGGCGGTGTTTCTGGCGGCCGACCTGGCCGAGCGCATGGAGGCCAACAAGGCCGCGGCGGTCGCCGGCAGCTATGTGCTTGCCAACTCCAACGTCGCCAACGCGCTGAGCACGGCCTGCACCGATGCCGCCTGCGGTGCGGTGGCGCTGGCCACCTACGACCTGTCACAGTGGCAGAACGCAGTCGCTGCCTCGCTGCCCCAGGCGTCCTGGGCCGTGGCCCAGACGGTCGCCGGCAACCCGACGACCTACACCATCACGATCAGCTGGGTCGACCGCCAGGGCGAGGGCACGAATGCGGCTTTCGATGCCGGCGCGCAGGTCGGTGCCAATGCCACCGGGACCGGCGAGCGCTTCTTCTACACGGCGACCCGTACCATCTTCAACTGACGCCATGACGATGCACCTGACTTCCTGGCAACACGGCCGCGCCACCGGGCCGCAGCGTCAGCGCGGCTTCACGCTGATCGAGATGATGATCTCGATCACGATCGGGCTGGCCATCCTGGCCGGTCTGGTGGGGGTGCTGGCCACCAACTCCAGCAACAGCAAGACGAACGACCGCACGTCCGAGCTGATGACGAACGGCCGCTTTGCGCTGAACTCGATCAAGCAGGAACTGCGCGAGGCGGGTTTTCGCGGCTACACCTGGGCGGAGCCGTCCACGCCGAGTCCGTGGACCAACATCTCCAATGGCGATGCCTGCTACGGCACGGAGGCAGGTGCGAGCGGCAATGCGTTCGTCACGAACATGCGCCAGGGCGTCTGGGGATCTAACAATGCGAACCCGTTCGCGGCCACCTGCATCCCTGCGGCGCGCTATGCGGCCGGTACCGATGTGCTGGTCGTCCGCCGGCTGGCGGTGGTGCCCACGACGGCGGCCCTGACGGCCAACACCGTGTATTTCCAGACGATCTACGAGCGCGGGCAGCTGTTTCGCAGCACGGCCGGTGTGCCGGTACCGCCCACCTTCAGCGGCACGACGCAGCTGCCGTCGACGTTCGAGCTGCAGATCTTCGTGTACTACATCAGCCCGTTCACGGTGTCGGCGACAGAGACACCGCTGGTGCCTTCGCTGCGTCGCATCACGCTGCAGACCGCCGGCGCCAGTGCCGGGACGATGACCGACGAACTCGTGGCCAGCGGCATCGAGCGCATGCAGGTTCAATATGGCCGGCTCACGACAGCGCCGGACACCCAATACTTCAACACCTTGGCCGGTACCTCGTCCGACACGCTCGAGACACCCTGGGATGAAGTCAATTCGGTGCGCATCTGGCTGCTGGCGCGCAACACCACGCCGGAGCCGGGCCTGGCGAATACCACGACCTACGCCATGGGGGACGCGAACTTCACCGCGACCGACAACTTCCGCCGGCAACTGTTCACCACTGTCGTCCAACTCCGCAATTGAAGGTGCATCGCATGCGTCGCTCCGCCCTGCCTTCCCTGCGCCGCCACCAGCGGGGCGCCACGCTGGTCGTGGCGCTGCTGATCCTGGTGCTGATCATGATGATCGGCATCACTGCCGTGAGCACTTCCAACACCCAGTTCCGGCTGGCCGGCAACCTGCAGTTCGAGGACAGCGCGATGAACAATGCCGAAGCCGCGGTCACGGCGGCCGAGAACTGGCTGGCCACCGGGACCAACTACAACAACGCCGCGTTTACCGCGGT
>JAEUOX010000189.1 GCA_016790475.1 Rhodoferax sp.
GGAGCGCCCGCAGGGCGCGCAGCGAGTTTGGCGATGCGCCCCGGCCGCGAGCACCGCAGGTTGTCGGCGCGTTCAGCGCCCGACCAAGCCGCCTATGAGCCCCCACCGGGCTGCGCCTGCCGCGACGCGCGCCAACGCCAACGCGGTCCCCAGAGGCGAGCCCGGGCCAACAACGCGCGCCAACGCCAAGGTAGTCTCTGCGACGTACGCCAACGCCACCGCAACCCCCGACCCACTATGATCGCCGGGACCCCATAGACACCCTTCCCAAGGCGCCCATGAACCGCTTCCTCCGCCGCAGCCTGCAAGGCCTCGCCGCCATCGGTCTGGTGGCCGTCGCAGCCGCCGCCTGGTACGTGCATGGCAAGCAGCCGCAGCGCAGCGGTACGCAGGGGCTGACGGGCTTGCAGGCCCCGGTGGAGGTGGCTTATGACGAGCGCGGCGTGCCGCATATCCGGGCTGCCAACGAGGCGGATCTGTACCGTGCGCTGGGCTATGTGCAGGCCCAGGACCGGCTGTTCCAGATGGAGATGTCGCGCCGTCTCGCGCGCGGCGAACTGGCCGAGATCCTGGGCAGCAAGCTGCTCGATGTCGACAAGCTGTTCCGCACGCTCGGGCTGCGGGCCCATGCCGATGCCTATGTGCAGCGCCTGGACCCGGCCAGCCCGGCCTACCGCGCGGTGCTGGCCTATCTGGATGGCGTGAACCAGTTCCAGGCCGGGCATCCGGCGCCGATCGAGTTCGACGTGCTGGGCATCCCGAAGCGGCCCTTCACGCCGCAGGACATGATGGCCGTGTCCGGCTACCTGGCCTACAGCTTCGCGTCGGCGCTGCGTACCGAGCCGGTCATGACGCTGATCCGCGACAAGCTCGGCGCCCCGTACCTGCGCATCTTCGATCTGGACTTCCATCCCGAGGGCGTCGACACGCCCGGCGCCGGTGCGGCGCTGGCGCAGGGCGACTGGCAGGCCCTGGAGCGCGTGGCCCAGGCCAGCGCCCAGGTGCTGGACAACCGCTGGGCGCCGCCCTTCGAGGGCAGCAACGCCTGGGCGGTGTCCGGCAGCCGCACCGCCAGCGGCAAGCCGCTGCTGGCCGGTGACCCGCACATCGGCTTTGCGGCGCCGGCGGTCTGGTACGAGGCCCACCTGTCGGCACCCGGCTTCGAGCTGTATGGCCACTTCCAGCCGCTCAATCCGCTGGCGCTGCTGGGGCACAACCAGCGCTTCGCCTGGAGCATGACGATGTTCCAGAACGACGACATGGACATCGTGGCCGAGAAGCCGAACCCGGCCAATGCGAACCAGATCTGGCACGACGGCCGGTGGGTCGACCTGCAGATGCGCGAGGAGACGATCGCCGTCAAGGGTGCTGCGCCGGTGCGGCTCACGCTGCGCAGCTCGCCGAACGGGCCGATCATCACCGACGCCTACCGCGACAACTACGGCAACACGCCGGTGGCGCTGTGGTGGACCTTCCTGCAGTCGCCCAATCCGATCATGGAGGCGTTCTACGCGATGAACCGGGCCGACACGCGCGACAAGGCCCGCGCCGCCTCCAGCCAGATCCATGCGCCGGGCCTCAACATCGTCTGGGCCAACGCCGACGGCGACATCGCCTGGTGGGCCGCGGCGCGGCTGCCGCAGCGCCCGGCCGGCGTGAACCCGAGCTTCCTGCTCGATGGCAGCGCCGCGGAGTCCGCCAAGCCCGGCTACCACCCGTTCACCGACAACCCGCAGGAGGAGAACCCGCCACGCGGCTATGTGGTGTCCGCGAACCACCAGCCGCGGCCGATGAACGGCGTGGCCGTGCCCGGCTACTACCACCTGCCCGACCGGGTGCAGCAGATCAACCGCCGGCTGCGCGACACGCCACACAAGTGGGATGTCGGCAACAGCCAGGCGCTGCAGCTCGATACACAAACCGCCTTCGGCCCGCGGACGCTGCGCCAGCTGCTGCCCTTGCTGCGCGACAGCGTGAGCGACCCCGGCGAGCGGGCGCTGCTGGAGCAGCTCGCGGCCTGGGACGGCCACCACGACATCGACCTGGTCGCGCCGACAGTGTTCAACCAGCTGCTCTACAGCCTCGCCGTCACGACGATGCAGGACGAGCTCGGCGCGGCGCAGTTCAAGAATCTGCTGGGCACGCGGGCGCTGGATGCCGCGCTGCCGCGCCTGGTCGCTGACGCCGCATCGCCCTGGTGGGACGACCGCCAGACGCCGGCGGTGGAGACCCGCGCGCAGATGCTGCCACGCGTCTGGCAGCACGCGATGGCGCACCTGCGCAGCACCTTCGGCCCGGACACCGCCCGCTGGACCTGGGGACGCGCCCACACGCTGACACACAACCACCCGCTGGGCCAGCAGAAGCCGCTGGATCGCCTGTTCAGTACCGGTCCGATGCCCGCGCCGGGGGGCCGCGAGATCCCGAACGCGCTGGGCAGCAGCATCGGGCCGGCGCCCTGGGCCGTCACCTACGGGCCGTCGACGCGCCGCGTCGTCGACCTGGCCGATCCGGGCCAGGCCCGGGGCATCAACCCGCTGGGCCAGAGCGGCGTGCTGTTCGACGCCCACTACCGCGATCAGGCGCAGGACTACATCGCCGGGCGCTCTGTACGCCAGTGGCTGCGGCCCGAGGATGTGGCCGCCAACACCCGCAGCACGCTGCGGCTCGAGCCCGCCCGATGACCACCCACCAAGGAACACGATGACATTGCCTGCCACCGCCCTGCAACTGCGCTCGCTGCTGCATGCCAGCGGCGATCTGGAGCTCTCGCTGACCGATGTGCCGCTGCCCGTCCCCGGGCCGGACGAGGTGCTGATCCGCGTCGAGGCCACGCCGATCAATCCGTCGGACATCGGCCTGCTGCTGGCCGCGGCCGACCTGTCCACGCTGCGCTACGCCGGCACCGCCGAGCGCCCGGTCGTGACGGCCGCCGTACCGCAGAAGGTGCTGCCCGGCCTGGCCGGGCGCGTCGGCCAGTCGATGCCGGTCGGCAACGAAGGCGCCGGCACGGTCGTCGCCACCGGCAGCGCGCCGCAGGCCCGCGCGCTGATGGGGCGGTTGGTCGCGGTGATCGGCGGGGCGATGTATGCACAGTACCGCGTGATGCCGGCGGCGGACTGCCTGCTGCTGCCCGAGGGCACGGTCGCGGCCGACGCGGCGTCCTGCTTCGTGAACCCGCTGACCGCGCTGGGCATGGTGGAGACGATGCGCCGCGACGGCCATACCGCGCTGGTGCATACCGTGGGCGCGTCCAACCTGGGCCGGATGCTGCAGCGCATCTGCACGAAGGACGGCATCGCGCTCGTGAACCTGGTGCGTTCGGTGGAGCAGGAGGCGCTGCTGCGCGGCGACGGCGCGCCGCATGTCGTCAACACCACGGCCCCGGACTTCAGCGCACGGCTGACCGACGTGCTGGCCGAGACCGGCGCGACGATCGCCTTCGATGCAATCGGCGGCGGGCGCCTGGCGGGCCAGATCCTGCAGTGCATGGAGGCGGCCATCAACCGGCGCGCCACCGGCTACAGCCGCTACGGCTCCAACGTGCACAAGCAGGTCTACATCTACGGCAGCCTGGACCGCAGCCCGATCGAGCTGCCACGCAACATCGGCATGGCCTGGAGCACCGGCGGCTGGCTGCTGTTCCCGTTCCTGCACACGCTGCCCCCCGAGCGGGTGCAGGCGCTGCGCGCGCGGGTGGCCGCCGAGCTCACCACGACCTTTGCGAGCCATTACACCCGCAGCGTGTCGCTGGCGGGTGCGCTGCGGCAGGACGCGATGGCCGACTACACGCGCCAGGCCACCGGCACCAAGTACCTGATCCTGCCGCAGGCGCCGGCCTGAGCAGCCGCGTGGCACCGCCATGCTGACGCACCTGTTCTGGGCCCGCGGCCCGCTGAGCCAGCTGGAGCGGCTGTGCATCGGCAGCTTCGTGCGCCAGGGCTATGCGACGCAGCTGTGGACCTACGGCGGTCTGGACAACGCCCCTGCCGGCGCCGTGCTGCGGGATGCGCGCGACGTGCTGCCGGAGTCGGCCCTGTTTCTGAACCGGCGCGGCTCCTATGCGGGCTTCTCCGACCTGTTCCGCTACACCGTGCTGCATCGGCACGGCGGCCTCTACAGCGACACGGACGTGGTCGCGCTGCAGCCGCCCTCGGCGCTGCCGGTGGGGCCGTTCGTCGTCACCGAGCGGCAGCCCCGGGAGCAGATCCAGGTGAACGGCAACCTGCTGGGCAACCCGGTCCCGCGCGACGGCAACCTGGTCGACCTGGCCCGGGTCTATGCCGAGCGCTTCCCGAAGGACGAGATCCGCTGGAGCGAGATCGGGCCCTCGCTGCTGACCGGCATCGTCAACATGCACCCGCAGCATGGCTTCGCGATCCTGCCGCCGGAGTTCGC
>JAEUOX010000211.1 GCA_016790475.1 Rhodoferax sp.
CGGTGACGCACTTGCCCGCACCGCAGACCGGCGCACCGTAGCGGTCCAGCACCGCATCGCCGCCCGGGGCGGAGCAGAACCAATCGCCATAGCGGTCGGCGATGCAACGGGTGCCGGCCGGCGAGCAGACGGTCGCACCGCCGCGGGTCGTGACGCAGTCTGCATGGGACAGCAGCGGTGTGCCCAGCACCGCCAGCAACACCAGGGGAAGGATCCGGAAAGAAAGTGGACGCATGCGACCTGCCTCGCAAGAGGGAAATGGCGGCATTCTGCAACAGGTCGCTGTAAGCAAACGTGTCGCCTTGCAGCGCGGCCGCTCAGGCCCGCAGGAACGGCCCGATCGCCTCCACCACCAGCGACGGTGCACTCAGGTGCGGCAGGTGGCCATCGACCTCCAGCATGACCAGTTGGCTGTGCGGGATCACCGCATGCAGGTACTCGGCCACTGCCGGCGGCACGGCGTCGTCGTTGCGCGTCTGCAGGATCAGCGTCGGAAGCGCCAGCCGCGCCACGTCGCTGCGCAGATCCGACTGCAGGATCGAACACAGCACGGTCAGGATGCGGTCCGACGGAATCGCCTTCAGCGCATCGGCAAAGCGCAGCGACTGCGACGCGGTGCCACTCGGACCGAGCATCGACGGCGCGTAGGCATCCGCCCAGCCGGGTCGGTCATGCAGTACCGACTTGTACAGGTCGTTCAGGCCCGCGTGGGTCAATCCCCCGTGGTACTCGCCGTCCTCCAGGTAATGGGGCGAGGCTCCCAGCAGGACCAGACGGGAGAAGCGATCGGGCTGCCGCAGCGCGGCCAGCGCGGCCACCATGGCGCCCGCGGAATGCCCGACCAGCGCGGCGCCCTGCAGTTGCAAGGCCTCGCAGACCTCCAGCAGGTCCAGCGCATAGCGGTGCAGGCTGAGGTAGCGCGACTGCAGGAAAGCCTCCGGGTCGGACTTCCCCGCGCCGACGTTGTCCAGCAGCACGATCCGGAAATCCTGCTGGAACGCCGCGGCGACCGCATGCCAGGCGGTCTGGTCGGTACCCAGGCCATGCACGAACACGATCGTTTGATCTGCGGCCGGATTGCCGGTCACGGTGACATGGTTGCGCGCTATGGGATCCATCGTTCCGGAACTCTGCCCCTGCGGCCAGGGCGACCTGGCCAAATCCTGATTCCTTGTGGGGGACTATGCCTGCAGACAAATGGGGGGCAGTGCACCCGGCGCAGTCAGCAGAAGATCAGCGCGAGCCAGGCCGGGTCGTCCAGCACGTGCAGCGCGATGAATCCGCCAGCGCGGTAGAACCAGTACTCGGTGGATTCAAGCAG